>CAMYKE010000517.1 GCA_947258895.1 uncultured Pseudomonadales bacterium
TTTTGACGAGACGCTGCGCCTGAAGATCGATTCGGATGCATTCGCAGGACGGCTGCGCGGGATTGCCTTCGAAGCCGCCTTGCAAGCCGAAATAGACGACCAGGGAACCAGAGTACAGCAGCTCACCGCCCGTGTCGGCGAGAACAGCCTGCAGGCGTCCGGGGTTGTCGCTGAAAATCGGCTCGAGCTACAGTTTGACCTCGCCGCGGTCGCTATCGAGCAGGTGTTTCCCCAAATTAGTGGCTCCATGACCGTCAGTGGAGTGCTGCGCGGGTCGCCGCAACGCCCCACCCTGAAAGCAGACGCGAAGGGCACCGACCTGCGCTATGCCGGGTTCTCGGTGGCAGGCATTGCTATGCAGATTGAGCTGCTGGAGGGTGTTTTCGCCAGCGCTGCCAATCGGTTCGCGATCGAGGATTTTCGCGCGTACGGAACCCGGCTAGATACCCTCGCGGTGGTGGCCGCAGGGCCGTGGTTGCAGCCGCGGCTGGGATTTGAGGCAGCCATGGCGGAGGCACAACTGGCGGCCGCTGCCGAGACTGGCTTTAGTCAACGGGGTAGTAGTGGGCAGCTCACGATGCTGACGCTGCAGGGCGAAAAGTTTGGCGGTTGGCAACTTGAGGCTCCGGCTGCCTACAGCGTACGCCGCGACGCCTGGTCACTGCAACAACTTTGCCTCGAGAGTTCCGCGGCTGGGCGCGCGTGCTTCGCCGGGGCCGGAGAGGGAAACACCCTGGCGGCAACGCTGGCGGCTACTCAGTTGCCGATGTCGCTGCTCAATGCCCTGGACATGCTGCCGGTTGCAGTGAGTGGCAGTCTTGACTTTGACGCCAGCCTGCAACGCGAGGCTGGTGCCGATACAGCTCATGTTCGTGTCAGCCAGAGCCGCCCCGACGATCCGCTGGTGATCACCATAAACCGGCAGGCGAAGAGCCAGCTTCGTATTGCCGGATTGGAAGCCGAGCTTGGGCTGCGCCAGCAGCTGCTTAGCGGAGAAATCAGGGGCATCCTGAACGACACCGGTTCGCTGAGCGGGCAGCTTGAGGTCAAAAATTTTCCGGGCGAGCAGAGCCCATTGGCCGCCCGCCTCGATTACGAAATTACCGATCTGGCTCCCTACGCCACGCTGCTTCCGGAGGTGGATGCGCTTACCGGCAACGTAAGCGGCTCGATCGCCCTCGCAAATACGTTCCAGCAACCTCAGTTCAGCGCGCAGTTGCAACTGGATATCCCCCGTATTTATATCAAGCCGTTGGCAATCGAATGGACCGACCTGGAGGTAGCCGTTACCACGCTGCCGGACGCCAGCCAGCAGATCCAGGCGGCGTTACAGGCCGGTGAAGGGCGCATCGAGGCAACTGGCACACTGTCGCTGGGGGCGCCCGGCACCTGGAACAGCGCTTTTCAAATCAGCGGGGAACGGGCGTTGCTGATGGACCTGCCCAACCAGCGCGTGGTCGCCAGTCCTGATTTGAAGGTCAGCGCTTCCAACACCCTCATCGATGTGCGAGGGCAGTTGGTGATCCCCGAGGCCAGCTTGCGGGTAACGCGCTCACCGGAGCGGCTCGAGCTGACTGCGGATGCGATCGTGCACGAGGCCGATTCGTCGGCGCAGGCAGGCGTGGAAGGACGGGCGGGGCCGGCGATAAACCTTAACCTCGGCGTCATATTTGGCGACCAGGCCAGGTTCGAGGCCTACGGCCTGAAGACCGGGGTAACCGGTAACCTGAAGCTTACCCAGCGGCCCGGCAACAGTCTGCTCGGCCAAGGCGAATTGCGCCTGGTCGACGGGGAGTATCGCGCTTACGGTCAGGATTTGACGATCGAGCGAGGCATCATCCAGTTCAGCGGGCTGCTGTCCCGGCCGCGGGTAGACCTCTCCGCTACCCGCACCACCGGCGAGGTCGTCGCCGGTCTGAAGGTTACCGGCCCGGTAAACAATATGCAGTCCAGTCTGTTTTCCGAGCCCACGCTCAATGACAGCGAGATTCTGTCGTACATCCTCCGGGGCAAACCCTTGCAGGATTCCTCGGCCGCCGACAAAAACGCGGTATCCAATGCCGCGCTTTCCTACGCGATCAGCCAATCGACTCCCATCACCAGCAAGCTGTCAAAGTTATCCGGACTCGATGAAGTGGGAATCGCCGCCGAAGGTGGGGTCGAAA
>CAMYKE010000518.1 GCA_947258895.1 uncultured Pseudomonadales bacterium
GCAGTTCGATGAACTGCGCCTCGATCGCAATCCCCAGTGTGCAATCTGCGGTGACACGCCCTCCATTACCACGTTGATCGACTACCAGCAGTTCTGCGGGGCGCCGCAACAACCGTCAGCCCCGCGCTTTGCGGAAATTTCCGTTCACGAGTTAAAACGCCGCCGCGATGCGGGTGAAGCCCTGACCGTCCTCGATGTACGGGAAGCCCATGAGCGGGACATTTGCCGCCTCGACGACTCGCTTCACATTCCCATGCAGGAAATCGCCAGCCAGTTGCACCGGCTGCCCCGGGACCAGGAAATTATCGTTCACTGCAAGACCGGCAGCCGGTCTGCCAAGGTATGCAATGTGCTGCTGGATGAGGGATTCAAAAAGCCGGTCAACCTGGCGGGTGGCATCATCGCCTGGGCCAGGGATATTGACCCCGACATGAGAACCTATTGACTACCACCGGCGCGTCAGCCGCCATAGAGACCGTTGTCGAGTACCACGAACGGACCAAGCATCATTTCGACCGCTATGCCCGGTCCCTTGGCTACCTGGATTGGGCAAGCCAGCCCGATCCGTTTCGACGTTATGAAGAGGCGCCATTGCTGCCATTGGCCAGGAGCGAGCCGGGGCCTGCGCCGCCCTGCTATGATGACCTGTATGCCCGTACCGATAATGGAAGCCAGGCGGTAACGGCCAACAGCATCGCGCAATTTTTCTATGACAGCCTCGCAATCTCGGCCTGGAAAGCTATCGCCGGGAGTCGCTGGTCGCTGCGCTGCAATCCTTCCAGCGGGAACTTGCACCCGACCGAAGCCTACTTGATTTGCGGCCCCGTCGAAGGGCTTTGCGATGCTCCAGGCCTGTACCACTACACCGCGCTGGAACACGCATTGGAACTGCGCGGCGGTTGGCCGGAGCCGCTGTGGCAAGAAATCAGCGCCGCCGCTCCTGCACAATCCTTCTTCATCGGCCTGTCCTCTATCCATTGGCGCGAGTCCTGGAAATACGGCGAACGCGCGTATCGCTATTGCCAGCATGATGTAGGGCACGCGATCGCGGCCTTATCCTTCTCCGCCCTGGCGCTGGGGTGGTCGCTCCATTTTGTCACGGGAATCGATGACGACCTGCTCGCCGGCCTGCTGGGAATTGCCGCGCAACGGGGACCCGAAGCCGAGCACCCGGATTGCCTGTTGGCGGTGACGCCAGGCTGGCGGGGCAGGCTACGGGAACCGGTGACCCTGGAGCCATTGGCACAATGCAATCCTCGAACCTGGGAGCAGTACCCGCTGCCGCAACGGCCTAATGATCTCAGCCAGCAGCATCAACACTGGCCACTTATCGATCGGGTTGCGGCCGCTTGCCGCCTGTCCGGCGCCTCCGGGCCACCGGCGATTGCTGCCCTTCGCCGCCACGCCGCGGTTCCCGCCGATCCTCCAAACACGCAAACCAGCGCCCGCCAGCTGATGCGGCAGCGGCGCAGCGCCGTGGCCATGGACGGACACAGTTCGCTGCAGAAAAACACATTCGTCAGGATGCTGCAGCGTGTGCTGCCCGCTTCACCGCCGCTCACCCCCCTGCCGGGCGAACCCTCCGTTCACCTGCTCCTTTTTGTTCATCGCGTTGAGGACCTGCCGGCCGGGCTGTACCTGCTGGTTCGGAGCGACGGCTTCGAACGCAAGCTAAGAAGCGCCATGCGGAGGGAGTTCCTGTGGGAGAAGGTGGTGAATCTGCCTGCAAACTTGCACTTGTTCAGGCTGGTCGACGGCGATACCAGGGCGGTCGCCAGTACCGTGAGCTGTCACCAGGAGATTGCCGCGGACGGCGCCTTCGCGGTTGCGATGCTGGCAGAATTCCAGCCTCGCGTGGAACAGCGTGGAGCCCCGGAGTACCGGAGACTCCACTGGGAGGCCGGTGCAATCGGCCAGGTGTTGTACCTGGAAGCCGAGGCTACGGGCCTGCGTGCCACCGGCATCGGCTGCTTCTTTGATGACGCCGTCCATGACCTATGCGGCCTGGCTGGGCGCGACCTGCAGGACCTCTATCATTTTACCGTCGGCGGCGCGGTCGAAGATGACAGGATAACGACGCTACCGGCCTACTCTTCGCGCTGAGCCGCAGGACGACGCCTCGGCACGTCCGGCGCTGCCAGGACACGAATCACATCGCCGCA
>CAMYKE010000519.1 GCA_947258895.1 uncultured Pseudomonadales bacterium
TGACCTCGCGGACGCCGCCGTCGGCCAGCTGGGCGACTTCGGCGATCACGTCATCGAAGGGTCGGCTGACCTCTTCGCCGCGGGTATAGGGTACGACGCAAAACGTGCAATACTTGCTGCAACCCTCCATGATCGACACAAAGGCCGACGGGCCATCTACTTTCGGTTCCGGCAGGCGGTCAAATTTCTCGATCTCGGGAAACGAGACATCAATGACGGGAATGCGATTCCGGCGCGTCGCGTCTATCATCTCGGGGACGCGGTGCAGTGTCTGGGGGCCAAATACCATATCGACATAGGGCGCCCGGTCCCGAATAGCGCTGCCTTCCTGGCTGGCGACACAGCCGCCCACCCCGATCACCAGGTCCGGGTTGCGCGCCTTGAGTTTCTTCCAGCGTCCCAACTGGTGAAATACCTTTTCCTGGGCTTTTTCCCTGATTGAGCAGGTATTTAGCAGCACGACGTCTGCCTCTTCCTCGTTCGCGGTCAGTTCCAGCGCATGGCTCACGCCCAGCAGATCCGCCATGCGTGAAGAGTCGTACTCATTCATCTGGCAACCGTGGGTTTTAATAAACAGTTTCTTGGCCATCGCGGGTTGAAGCCGGGTAGTTAGGATAAAAAAGGGTGCGCATTATACACCCGAATCCCGCCGCTGCACAGCGGTCGTTGGTAACCGGGTTCAATGACACCCACGGGCTGTTTCACGGTCTAATCTGCATGAATATCCGTTGGAGCCACTGGACTCTCTAACCCATTGTGATATTCTTGCGCACCTTTTCGGTAACCCAGCTTCACGGTCGGTCATGGCGAATCAGCAAATCTATAAAATTATCTTCTACAACAAGGACAAGGTCTACGAGGTCTTTGCGCGGCAAATTTACCAGAGCGACCTGTATGGCTTTATCGAAATCGAAGGCGTTATCTTTGGCGAGCGCAACCAGATCGTTGTGGATCCCAATGAAGAGAAGCTAAAGACCGAGTTCGAGTCCGTGCAGCGCAGCTATGTGCCAATTCATTCGATTATTCGTATCGATGAGGTTGAGAAGGAAGGGATCGCCAGGATAAGTGACGCGACCGCGACAGCCGGCAAGGTTGCACAAATGCCGGTAGCGCCTTTTAAGCCCAAGGAGAGCTAGGTCTCCTCGCAACCTGTTGCAAAATAACGAGTGAGGCCGTTGCGCAACCGGATTGCCGATCAGTAGATCCCCGGGACAAAGCGCCGGGTGCGGTCGCAATAGGCCGGGTATTCGCTAAATAGTTGCGCCAGCAGCACCTCTTCCCGGCCCGCCTTCAAGACTACCGACAGGACCACCAAAAGCAATCCCGACAGGTTCAACCAGTGGCCGTTGTATGCGGCGATGCCCAGCATCATGATGACCAGGCTGGTGTACATCGGGTGGCGAGCATAGCGGTAGGGACCATCGGTAATCAATTGGGTGCCGGCTTTGGGTTCGGGATACACGCTGAAATTTCCCGGTCCGTTGTACCACACGGTAGTACTGCCCAGCACGCCGCCGAGAGCGCAGAGCGCCAGGCCTAGGGGGTGGCCCTGGTTTTCCCAGCCCACCGGGTAGCAGCTCAGAGCGATGCCGGTCATTTGCAGCGCCACCAGGAAGTGGCTGGAAAGTGCACGGTTCATGAGATTTGCCTGGTTGTAAGCCCGTTGGCCATAGCATCAGCCCGCTGGCCGTTGCTCATGGCTGTTCGACCAGTTGGTAGATCCGTCCCGGGCCGTAGTCGAGTACGTAGAGCTCGCCATCATTGCCCTCGGCAAACGAGGCGATGGAAAGGCTCGTCTCCAGTAGCTCGCGGGTCTGGAATACGCCTTGCCCATCGCGGGCTGTGCCCCAGATTCGGCCACTGCCGAAATCTCCGAACAGGTAGGTGCCATTCAGGCTGGGGATGCCGGTACCTCGATATACGTAGCCGCCCGTGATGGAGACACCCTGGCTGTGGTCGTACTCGACGACCTGATCGACCAGTCCGGTCGCGTCGCAAATGCTATTGATGTTGGCGTTGCAACTGGCGCCTTCCCGAATCCGCCAGCCATAGTTTGCGCCGTTCTGCACCCGGTTGACTTCTTCCCGGTCGCCCTGGCCTACATCTCCAAGCCACAAGTCGCCGCTGTCCCGGTCGAAACTCCACCGCCAAGGATTACG
>CAMYKE010000520.1 GCA_947258895.1 uncultured Pseudomonadales bacterium
ACGCTGCAGGCGAGGATCCGGGTTACCGAGCAGGGCGGCCAGCGGCATACCATGAATATTGCCGGACGGCGAAGTGGAAAAGTTGTTGGCGTCCATGTGTGCGTCGACCCAGATGAGCCCGAACGACCGCGGGTCGGGTACCCCGGATAGTACTCCGCGCCATACTCCAATGGCCTCCGAATGGTCGCCGCCGCACGCCAGGAAGGGGCGCCGTTCCCGTACCAGCTTTTCGGTGTGGCTGGCGATCCGGGCAGTCAACTCGCGCAGGCGGGCGATCGGTTGCTGGCCGCGGCCAGGCCGCAGAATTTCTTTCCAGTCGAGACTGAGGCCGCTGTTGGCAAGTGCCTGCTTCAGCAAGGCGGAGCCACGCACCACCGCAGGGCCGTGGTTACAACCGCTGTGATTGCCGCCGATATCGGTCGCGATCCCGATTGTGGCGAGTTTTTGCATTGCCATGCCTCCTGAGTGTACCCCCGTCGAGTGGTGCGGGTACTTGCGCAATCAACGTCATACCCGATACCGCCCGTACGGGGCGCCGTGCTTTAGTCGCATACCAGTTAGAGTGTATTGGCGGTTGCGGGTTTCCTGCAATTGCGGATCGCACCTCGCAGGATGCATGTCGGTTGGCTCCCGCAGCGCGCAATATTGGCATATTGGGGGAACCTCCAGGCGGGCCATCGTCTCCAAAGCAGGAGGGGATTGATGTCATGTTTTCCGTTACGGATGCCTTTGAAAGCCAAATAATCCAGCAGCCGCCGGCGAGGCTGAAAGCGCTTATTAGTCCGAATTACTGCGTCGATGAGGCCGCCTTGCTGAAGCAACTCATTCCACAGGCGACGCTTCCCGCCGCTACCGCCGGGCGCGTCAAGCAACTGGCAACGGAACTGGTTACTGCTGTGCGTGAAAAAAGTGACAAGCTGCAGCTGGTCGATGCCCTGCTGCTCGAATACGGACTCGATACCCAGGAAGGCGTAGTGCTGATGTGCCTTGCCGAGTCTCTGTTGCGGATTCCCGACGACGCGACGGTGGATGCATTGATTCGGGACAAGCTCGGTGTGTCCGATTGGCAACGCCATTTGCGCCGTAGCGATTCGTTGCTGGTGAACGCCTCTACCTGGGGCTTGATGCTCACCGGAAAGCTGGTTTCGCTCGACAGTAAAATTTCCAGCCAGCCACTATCGGTAATTGGCCGCCTGCTGCATCGCCTCGGAGAACCGGTTTTGCGGCAGGCGATGCACCGGGCCACCACCATTATCGCCAGACAATTTGTACTCGGACGCAACATCGAGGAAGCCCTGGCGGACAGCACCGTGATTCATTCAGCCTCAGGCGACACAACGATCCGTTTTTCCTACGACATGCTGGGTGAGGCTGCCACGACCGCAACAGAGGCGGAGCTTCATTTTGCGCAATACGCGTCGGCCATCGGGGCAGTAGGTGAGCATTTGCAGACCGCTGCAGTTTCGTCTCCGAGTGTTTCCATAAAGTTATCAGCGCTGCACCCGCGTTATGAAGCCACCCAGGGCCAGCGCGTACGTACCGAGTTAGCTGCGAGCCTGATGAAGTTAACCCGTCTGGCGCGTAGCTGCGATGTTGGCATTACTATCGATGCAGAAGAGGCCGATCGCCTGGAATTGTCGCTGGACTTGTTCGAGGCGCTGTACCTCCATTCATCCACCAGCGGCTGGAACAAACTGGGCCTGGCGGTGCAGGCGTATTCCAAACGCGCGTTACCGGTGCTGGTGTGGCTGGCGGCGCTGGCAAGACAGCAGGGAGACCAGATTCCGGTGCGCCTGGTCAAGGGCGCGTATTGGGACAGCGAAATAAAATGGGCGCAACAGTTGGGAACAGCAAGCTATCCGGTTTTCACCCGCAAGGAGGCTACCGACACCTCCTATCTGGCATGCGCACGGTTCCTGTTGAGCGATACCGCTCATGGTCTGTTGTATCCGCAATTCGCTACCCATAACGCCCATACCATCGCGAGTATCCAGTGCCTGGCCAGCGACCGGGATTTCGAGTTGCAACGATTGTACGGGATGGGGGAGAGCCTGTATCAATGCGTGGCGGAGCGTTTTCCCGGCAATCAGCGCATTTATGCGCCCGTGGGTAGCTACCAGGATCTGCTGCCCTACCTGGCACGGCGCCTGTTGGAA
>CAMYKE010000521.1 GCA_947258895.1 uncultured Pseudomonadales bacterium
CTTCAAGCCATGAGCATCGGCAATTGACTGAATCCGGTCTGTGTTGCAGGGCCTACCATAGACATGTACGGGGAGAATCGCTGAAGTATTCGAGGTGATCGCAGCCTCGATCCTGTCAGGATTGATATTTTGGGTAGCTGCGTCAATATCAACAAAAACCGGTTCAATTCGGTTCCAGACCAGTGAATGTGCGGTCGCAACGAAGCTGTAAGGCGTAGTAATTACCTCACCCGTTATTTCGAGTGCCTGCAGGCCTGCGACCAACGCCAGTGTTCCATTGGCAAACAGCGAAATGTAGTCAACACCAAGATACTCGCATAACGCGAGCTCGAGTTCCTCGTGAAAGGGACCACGGTTCGTAAGTTGACGATTGCGCCAAATCTGCTCCAGGTACGGCTGCAATTCGTCGAGAGGCGGTAGAAAGGGCTGGGTTACGTGAATCGTATTGCTCATCGCTCAAGTATATCCCGGCAATCGCCGGCACTGAAGGAACCCGCCCTTCCCGAAAACTTTTAAATTGTTCATGTGATACCTGGTAGTCGCGACACTAGCGACGATAGAGAACCCTGCAATAATTGCTGCTGAGAATTGAGCGCGCGGCCTGGGTCAATTCCTGGACGCCCACCCTGATAATTGCAGTGATCATGAGCACAGTCATTTTCGCCCGACCTATTGGCGAAACTTTTATAATCTCTGGAAACCATTTTCGCACGAGTGACATATCCCTTTTCTTCAAAGAGTTGAAAAAAACACTTCTGCCAAATTCAGCGATACCACCCGCAAGGGCTTTGTCACTAACCGTGGTACGTGGAACGTCAAGAAGCGCCTCCCAGTAGAGTTCCCGCACCGAGTCATTCGAGTGAACCAGTATGGAGCTGGTGGAATTGACTCGATACTTGACCAGCACTTCATTTAGATAGCCGATATCACCATGCTGCGCGTGAAGAAGGTGAATGCGGTAGTCAATGAAGGGGGCCGGCAGTGCGAGAACACCGGGTTTCAGTGTCGCGCGATAAAGCACGGAACTATGACAAAGAAAATTACCGCGGATAACGAGATCACCAATGCTGAATCGTTCCTGTTGCGGATTATTGAACAGGCCAAGACTGGTCCCGTCTTCGAGTATTGTGAACGCATTGGTATAAACAGCCGGGCAATCCGGATATTTGTCCAGGAAGGCCACCTGGGCAGCCAGTTTTCCGGGAAGCCAAAGGTCGTCGCCATCCAGGTGTGCGATAAATTTTCCGCGCGCTTTTTCCGTCAGTGACAGGTAGTTTCCGACCGGGCCCAGCCGAGTGGCGTTGCGGTGGTAGCGGATAATATCCGGGTACTGCGTTGCCAGCGCTTCCACAATCGTTTGAGTGGAATCCTCCGATTGGTCATCTCCGATCAGGACCTCCATATCGACGTCAGCGGCCTGGGCGATAACGCTCTCAATGCACTCATGTATATACCTTTCATGATTGAATGTCACGAGGCAGACTGAAACAAGCGGCGCGTTCACGCTCGTTTTTCCAGTGAACCAAATAACAATTCCCTGGAGTGATTGCCAAGCAACAAGCCCAGCGCCAATACCAGCAGGAATATGACGCCGAGAAACAAAACGAGTACAAGACGACTCTCGATATCCGGCATCAGTTGGCGCGCCAGGACCAGGAAAACGAATATAGGTACAGCGACCCGTCCCACATTCAATAGCGGCCACGTCCACAACATCTCCGGCATCAGCCGTTTGTGTACGACGGGTACCCAGAAAACTATATACAACAGGTTTGCAATCAGCAGCGCTGCACCGGCACCTTCGCCGCCAAATCGACCAGCGGCAATCACCATCATCGGAAGAAGGAGCACCACCATTATCGTGTTTCCGATGACGTGCAATCGCAAATACCCATGGGCGAACTGTAACAAGAATGGCAACAACAGCAGGCCTATAGTGGCATTCGCGAGCCCATACCAAAACAAAACCGGCGCGGCGACCTGTGCTGCCGTCGCATCATTCGTCCACGCCAGCAACAAGGGTTCCGCGAACAACGCCATCAAGCCGCCAATTGCAAAGAAAATGGCCGCTACGATCTGAGTTGCCTGCTGAGAATCAACGTCAAGGCCGAGGCTCCAGAGCAGGAGGGCTTCGTCGCGCGCTGCTTT
>CAMYKE010000522.1 GCA_947258895.1 uncultured Pseudomonadales bacterium
GATTAATTTGTCGATTTTCCTCAAATTCTGATCCCGAAACAGGTACACTGCGCGCCGTTTTCCTGTGCAACTGGCGGAACCAGGACCGCCAATCCGAAACTCTGGGAAATTTCTATGGCAGAGACTAAATTCAGCAACGAAATTAACAAGCGGCGCTCGTTTGCCATCATCTCGCACCCGGATGCCGGTAAGACGACGATCACGGAAAAGTTGTTGCTGTTTGGTAATGCCATCCAGCTGGCCGGTACGGTGAAAGGTCGCAAATCCGGCCGTCATGCCACCTCCGACTGGATGGAGATGGAGAAACAGCGCGGTAGTTCCGTAACCTCGTCGGTGATGCAGTTTCCCTACCAGGGCCGCACCGTCAACTTGCTGGACACGCCCGGCCACGAGGACTTCTCCGAGGATACCTACCGCACCCTGACCGCGGTGGATTCGGTCTTGATGGTAATCGACAGCGCCAAAGGCGTGGAAGAACGCACCATCAAGCTGATCGACGTATGCCGGCTCCGCGATACGCCGATCATGACCTTCATGAACAAGCTGGACCGGGAAATCCGCGATCCGATCGAATTGCTTGATGAGGTTGAATCCGTACTCAAGATCAAGTGCGCGCCGATCACCTGGCCGATCGGCTCGGGCAAGCGGCTGAAAGGGATCTATAACCTGTATACCGATACGATTCACCTGTACACCCCCGGCCAGGGGCACACAATCGCCGCAGACCGCCGGATTGAGGGTTTGGAAAGCGACAGGGCGCGAACGGAGCTGGGCAACCTCGTGGACGACCTGATCGAGGAGATCGAGCTGGTGCGCGGGGCGAGCCACGCGTTCGATGTGCAGGAATACCTGACCGGCGCGTTAACCCCGGTCTACTTCGGCACCGCGCTGGGAAATTTCGGGGTGCAGCAGATGCTGGATGGCTTCGTCGAATATGCGCCAGCGCCATTGGCGCGCAATACCCGCCAGCGTCAGGTCGGCGCGCAGGAACAGGACTTCAGCGGGTTCGTATTCAAGATCCAGGCAAACATGGACCCGAATCACCGCGACCGCATCGCCTTTATGCGAATCTGCTCCGGCCAATACACCAAGGGCATGAAGATGAAGCACGTGCGCCTGGGCAAGGATGTCCGGATCGCCGACGCCCTGACGTTTTTCGCCGGCGAGCGGTCGCATGTTGAAGAGGCCTGGTCCGGCGATATCCTGGGGCTGCATAACCATGGCACCATCCAGATCGGCGACACCTTTACCAGTGGCGAGGAGTTGCATTTTACCGGAATTCCGCACTTCGCTCCGGAACTGTACCGGCGTGTGCGCCTGAGCGACCCGCTAAAGATGAAGCAACTGCAAAAGGGCCTTACCCAATTGTCAGAGGAGGGCTCTACACAGGTTTTTATGCCGCTGCGCAACAATGAGATTATCCTCGGTGCGGTGGGCATGCTGCAGTTTGACGTGGTCGCCTATCGCCTGGAGGATGAGTACAAGGTCCAGTGCCTGTATGAGCCGGTGAATATTTTTACCGCGCGCTGGATAGAATGTGACGATAGCAAGATGCTGGAGGAATTCCGGCGGAAAGCCCATGACCACCTGGCGCTGGACGGTGGTGGCTTCCTGACTTACCTGGCGCCAACCCGGGCCAACCTGGCATTGGCCCAGGAGCGTTGGCCCGACGTGCGATTTATGGAAACGCGGGAGCACTAGCCGCACACTCTCTATAACCCGGACGGGTAGTGCCGGTGTAGAACGCGCTCGATCCGGGTGTAGAGACGCGGGGCTAGCTGTCGAAATCGACCGGCGGATTGTCGCTCGCTTCCCAGGGCTGTTCGGGTTCGCCGGGGATGCTGTGCTCCTCGTTTGCCCAGGCGCCGAGGTCTATCAGCTTGCAGCGTTCCGAACAAAACGGCCGATGGACGTTTTTGGAGGACCACTCCATGGATGTCTTGCAATTTGGGCAGCGCACGATCAAGGCTGCTGGCTCGTTGCTCATTGTTTCCTCGCAATTTCAAGATAGGTCTGGTGCAATGCGGCAACCCTGGACTTCAGGGTGCCGAGATCCGCATCATTGCTGATTACATCATCCGCCTTCGCTAATCGGGTTTGGCGGCCCGCCTGGGCTGCCATAATACGTTTGACCTGATCCGCAGCGCCTTCCGGTGCGTCGACCACGAGTACCCGGTCGACCAGCTCGTGTTGATCCGTTTCCAGCAGCAATGGCGATACCAGCACGGTATAGGGCGCATCGATGTCGGTGAGAGCCTGCTGCAGCCGTTCCCGAATTAGCGGATGGGTGAGGTTTTCCAGCCAACGCAAGGCCGACTGGTCCGCGAACACGATCTTACGCAGGGCCGCTCGATCCAGTGCGCCGTTGGCATCTAGTATATTTGCACCAAAATGCGCCGTAATGTTCGCCAGTGCCGGGGTCCCCGGCGCTACGACTTCGCGCGCAATTACGTCGGCATCCAGGATGGGTACACCCAGTTCGGCAAATAGCTCGGATAACACGGATTTGCCGCTACCGATCCCTCCTGTGAGGCCTATGATCAACATGGGGGCATCATACGCCAAGGTGATGGTGGCTGGGTAGGGGGTGTGGTGAACCAGGAAACCTCTGATTAATGTGATACTTGATTGTTATTGCGAGCGAAGCGAAGCAATCTTGCTCGGTAAATCAGAGGGTTAGAGGTTGCCGCCACTGCCTGCGCAGGGACAGGCTGAAAAGCACTACGTTCCTGGGCAATGACTGGTGAATCGGAGGCCGGCCAATTGGTTTAACGCAATCACCGTGTGCCGGGTGACTATTGGACCTGGGACATCCCCGCAAACTGCAAGTAAGCGTGAGTAAGCTGGTGTCCCCAGATCGCTGCAATCCAGCCGGCGATGGCCAGGTACGGACCGAACGGGATCGGAACGCTTTTGCCCCGGTTGCGCAGCACCATCAGGGTAATACCGATCACTGCGCCT
>CAMYKE010000523.1 GCA_947258895.1 uncultured Pseudomonadales bacterium
CCAGGAAGATGTCCTTACGTGTCAAGGATACCTGCTCGGCGTCTACGGCGTTGGCTAATACGATACCGTCATAGCCAATCAGCACTTCCAGGATATCGGTAACGCCATTGCTGGCACACAGTTCCACTTCACTTTTTTTGATGCGACGCGATGAATTGGTGATATCGGGCGTTTGCGGACCAACTCCCTGGCAGAACAGCTTCAAGCCACCACCTGAACCGGTTGACTCAACCGTCGGGGTCGCAAACTTGCTGGTTTTGCCGAAACGTTCCGCGACCACGGTTGAAAAGGGATATACGGTGGATGATCCCACCACGCTGATATTGTCGCGAGCGATAGCTTCACTCACCGAAATTGCCACCACGGTAGCCAGAACTGCTGAAAAAACGGTTCTAATCTTCACGCTTGCCTCCAGGTCGTTATTCGAAATTGTGTTTCCCGATATCGGGAAACATCAAAGCGACTGGCATACTAGACAACGGATGTTACAGAATTATGACAGGGCGGCATATACGAAATGCCCCGAAATTGCTTCGGACGTAGCACGATGCAACGCCAGCGCGTTCCTGCAGGACCGGATCGAGGCAGTATTGCCACCCGGGCGCTGTCATAAAAATATCACTTTATTGTCATATTTTTGACTCATCGGCCAACCATACTTGTTATGTAAGGAGATGATTATGCAGATAAAACTTCTAAACACAATCAGGTATTGCGATATCAGTTTCTTTTGCTGGTGCATGGGGCTGCAGATTCGCCCGCTTCTGGCCCGCGCCAGCCGACTGGTCTCCCATACCGCTGACGGCTATTACTACGGGCTCATCCTGCTGGCGATGTATCTCTATGGCGCGGCCGTTCCCGCTACCTTTTATTTGGCTGCCGGGTTGGCCGTGGCCGGGGAACGGCTTTGCTACTATATCCTCAAGCTCGGCCTGCGACGGGATCGCCCGGCGGCGGCCATTGGCGGTTTCGAAAGCTTTATCCAACCTGCGGATAAGTTCAGCTTTCCGTCCGGGCATACCTCTGCCGCTTTCCTGTTCGCGACCCTGCTGACCCCTGTGGCCCCTGCGGCCGCTCCCTTTTTATACGGGTGGGCAGTTGCGGCAGGGCTGTCACGCCTGTTCCTGGGGGTGCACTTCTTGACCGATGTACTGATGGGCGCCATCATTGGCGTTTTGATCGGTCATTTGGCTGTCACCAACCTGATGTAATACCGTGCGTATCCTGTATGGTGTCCAGGGCACCGGCAACGGCCACATTTCACGCGCCCGCGCCATGGCGCGCGAGCTTGCCCGGCGCGAGGTCCACGTCCGGTTCGTATTTTCAGGCCGCGCACCGAATAAGTATTTCGACATGGAGGCTTTCGGCGACTACCGATGTTGCCACGGTTTCACCTTTTCCACTCGTAACGGTTCGATCAAATACCTCGACACCCTGTTGAATGCTCGCGCAGGCGAATTCATGCGCGATATCAGGCGCCTCGATGTCAGCGGTTACGACCTCATCATCTCGGATTTCGAGCCCGTCACGGCTTGGGCAGCGAGGCTTGCCGACAGATTTTGCCTCGGGATTGGTCACCAGTATGCGTTCAATCATAAAATTCCCATCGCCGGAGATAATCTTGTTGCGCGGGCAATCATGCGCTGGTTCGCGCCGGCAACGCTTGGCATGGGACTGCACTGGCATCACTTCGGCCAGCTTATCCTGCCGCCGATTATCGCCGAGCACCAACCTGCCCCGGACGCCGCAAGCGAAGACGCCCCGACCCTGGTCTACCTGCCTTTCGAAGACCAGCAGCAGGTCGTTAGCCTGTTGCATCACTTTAAAGATACCCGCTTCGACCTTTTTACCAACGACTACCCCGCCAGCACCCACCTGAATGTGGAGGTCGCGCCGCAAAGCTATTGTGGATTCCAGCGTGCGCTCCGGGCATGCGCCGGCGTCATCTGTAACGCGGGATTTGAGCTCAGCAGCGAGGCACTGCAACTCGGCAAGAAACTTCTGGTCAAGCCGCTGGCCGGACAGATGGAACAGGCCTCCAACGCAGCGGCCCTGAGGGAACTGGGGTTAGGCGCGACCATGACCACTCTCGATGCGGTGCAGATCGGCGAATGGTTGGCCCATGGCCAGCCCGCCCGGGTAGATTAGCAAGGTGATTACTCACAACCGGACACGCTGGTCGAGGCGCTCTGGTCCGAAACCAGTTGTGAGCAAGTACCCCACCTGTTCGCAATTCCTGCGGGCCAGGCAGACGTCTTCAAAAGAAAGGAGCGCTCGTAACACCCGGCTAACTGCCAGATTTCCGAACAATTGCCGCTATTCACAAAAAATTTCTCATTTTTTTGCTAAAAATGCCATGTTGTCTTATATCTGTAACATTTTTGTAACACAATCCGCGCATTGGATTTTCCATGTGTTGATACGGGGTGGATCAGGCAAGCAATTCAGCAAGCAACGGACCTGAGCATCACGCAACACGCTTACCACGAACGGAATTATTCCGTTCGTCAACCGAACATAGTAGAGACAGGGGAGCAATAATGAATAAATCTGCACTGGCGCTGGCGATAGGCGCTACATTACTCATACCCATGACCGCGAGCGCGGCCGGCCCGATCGACGGCGACATCTACGGCAAGGTCAACGTGTCGCTGGTCAATGCCGATGACGGCGTTACTGACCAATGGGAATTGAACAGCAATGCATCGCGCCTGGGTTTCAAGGGCAAGACCAAAATTTCTGACAACCTCAGTGTCATCTACCAACTGGAATACGAAGTAGACGTGGATGGCGATGGCGAAGTCTTCAATCAGCGCAACATCATCGGCGGACTGCAGGGCAATTTTGGCACCATCTGGGCGGGACGGCACGACACCCCGACCAAGCTGGCACAAAACAAGATCGACGTTTTCAATGACCTCCAGGGCGATATCAAGAACACCTTCGAGGGAGAAAACCGGGAACCCAATATCGTCGCCTATACCACACCCGCCATATCCGGCGCCCCGGGCCTTACCGGCATGGTTGCCTTTATCCCCGCCGAAGGCGAGGATGTTGACGGGGATGGCCAGGACGATGATGGCCTCGCAGACGGCATCTCGTACCTGATCAGCTACGAGATAGATAACCTGTATCTGGCACTCTCCGGCGACAAGGACATCGACGAGCAGGAACTGATTCGCGCCGTTGCCCAATGGCAGTATAACGATGCTCTGCAGCTGGGCTTCATGTTCCAGCAGAACGAAGCCAGCGTCAGCGCCGCGACCAGGGATGAATCCGGCTATTTCATCAGCGCCGCCTACAAGATCGATGCCTATACCCTAAAGGCACAGTACGGCATGATCGAAGACGA
>CAMYKE010000524.1 GCA_947258895.1 uncultured Pseudomonadales bacterium
GACGAGGTCGCGGACAGCGGCGAACAGATTCTGGACGCGCCGCCACAGCCAGCGTGAACAGCGACTGGGTGGTCGTGCCGCCGGAGGCCCTGAGCCAGGAGGCGCTGGAAGGCCTGATCGAGCAGTATGTGCTGCGTGAGGGCACCGAGTACGGTTCCCGTGACTACAGCCTCAGCGAAAAAGTTCGACACGTCAGTGCCCAGCTCAAGTCCGGCAAGGCCGCTATTGTCTTCAGCGAGGAACTGTCGCTGGCCGAGATTGTTCCGGCGCGCAAGCTGCCGGCCCGCCTGGGAAGTTCTTACAAACCCTAGCCCTGGTCCAGAAGTTCACGCAGGTTGATGACGGCAGAGTTGGCGCGCGAAAGATACGATGCCATCACGAGCGAGTGGTTTGCGAAAAAACCATAACCGGTCCCGTTCAAAACGATCGGACTGCGCAGGGGCTCGAGGCTGGCCTCCAGTTCGCGGATGATCTGGCGCAGGCTGACGGCCGCATTCTTTTTGGCCAGGACTTCGCGAAAGTCATATTCGGCCGCGCGCAGGAAATGTACCAGCGCCCAGGCGCTGCCGCGCGCCTCGAAAAATACGTCATCGATTTCGGTCCACGGGGTCTTTACCATGATGACAGACGGCCTCGGCGTGGCGCTGTCGGCCGCGGGGTCGCCCGCCAGATCGGTATTGACCCGGGCCTGCCCGACGCTGGCGCTCAGTCGCTGGGACAGGCTGCCGAGGCGCTTCTCTACCACGATCAGCCACTCGCGCAAATTATCGGCGCGCGCGTAAAACTGGGTATCGGAATCCCTTGCGATAGCGCCCCTCGGTGGCCGGAGGAATCCATCTCTCGCTGTCGAAATTGAACAGTGGTTCGGCATCTGCAAGATCAGGGTCTTCCGTGGATTGGGACTGCGAGCGGCTGTAGTCGTTGCGCAGGACACGCGCGAGGTCCCGCAGCTGGACCAGCACGCCAAACTCCCAGTTGGGAATGTTGTCGAGAAAAACGCCAGGTGGAAAAAGATCGTTGCTCAGGTAGCCGCCGGGGTTTTCCAGCAGCGTGTTGGCGACGCCGCGCATTGCGTCAGTCGTGGCGAAACCCGTTACCGCCGGTCTGCCGGCAGTTTCGAAGTCAACCCAGAAGACCTTGGGCTCCCGTGACCAGTACCAGCTCGTCAGGAGCAGCACGGCCAGTATGACCAGCAGTGCCACCAGCAGCGGGCGGGCCCTGCGCCCGCGCGTATCATCGCCCGTAGCGCGACTGCGCCATTTCAGTGCCAGCTTGTCCTTGAATTCCTGCCATCCGGACATGTTTGTTGCTCCCGTCATCCCGTGCCGGCGTACATTGTAAAGCACGCGGCCCGCAGCGATGGCTCGTGATAGCATCTACGGCCGCCCGGCCGTGCACGCGGCAAAGGCCTACAGGAGGCGCATATGCACCGTTTTTACAGATTCGTTCCGATTTCTTTGCTGCTGCTGGGGGCCTGTTCCGGCAAAGTGAGCGAGACCGTGGTGGCGCCGGCCGCAAGCCCGGAGGAGACGGCTGAAATCGCGGCGAGGGAGCGGCTCGGGATCTATGCGCCCTTTACGCTGAGCGCCGATCTGAGCGGCCTGGCCGAAGAGCAGCGCGAAATGCTCGGACTCCTGATCGAGGCCTCAAAGATAATGGACGGATTGTTCTGGCGCCAGGCCTGGGGCGAGCGCGACGAATTGCTCGGCAAACTCGAGTCGCCAGCGCTGCGGTCGTTCGCCGAGATCAACTACGGACCCTGGGACCGCCTCGACGGGAACAAATCCTTCGTGCCGGGAATCGACCCCAAGCCGGCCGGCGCCAATTTCTACCCGCGCGACATGAGCAAGGAAGAATTCGCGGCCTGGGCGGAGCCCGGCAAGAGTGGCCTGTATTCGATAGTGCGCCGCGATGCTGCGGGCAAACTGATGCTGGTGCCCTACAGCGAGGTCTTTGCCGGGGAGCTCGCGCAGGCCGCGAGCCTGCTGCGCGAGGCGGCCGAACTGGCGTCGGACGCGCAGTTCGCGAATTATCTCAGGCTGCGCGCCGATGCATTCGAGACGGATCAGTATCAGCCCAGCGATCTGGCCTGGATGGACATGAAGAATAATCCGATTGATCTTGTCATCGGGCCGATCGAGACCTACGAAGACCAGCTGTACGGCTATCGTGCAGCGTTCGAATCTTACGTGCTGATCAAGGACCTGGCCTGGAGTGACCGCCTGTCGAGATATGCCGCGTTCCTGCCTGAGCTTCAGCGTGGGTTGCCCGTGCCGGACGCCTACAAGGCGGAGACGCCTGGCACCGACTCGGATCTGAATGCCTACGATGTCGTGTATTACGCCGGCGACTGTAATGCGGGTTCAAAGACCATCGCCATCAACCTGCCCAATGACGAGCAGGTGCAACTACAGAAAGGCACGCGGCGCCTGCAGCTCAAGAACGCCATGCGTGCCAAGTTTGACGAAATCCTGGTGCCGATAGCGCAGGAGCTCATTGCCGTAGACCAGCTCCCGCACATTACTTTTGACGCGTTTTTTGCGAACACCATGTTTCACGAAGTAGCGCATGGACTGGGCATCAAGAACACCGTCAACGGTGCGGGTACGGTGCGCCATGCGCTCAGGGAACTCGCCTCCAGCATGGAGGAGGGCAAGGCAGATATCCTGGGTCTTTATATGATCAGCAGCCTGCGTGAGAAAGACGAGATTCCGGATGGCGCGCTCATGGATAACTATGTGACTTTCATGGCCGGGATTTTTCGCTCCGTGCGTTTCGGCGCAACCAGCGCACATGGCAGAGCCAACATGGTCCGCTTTAATTTCTTTCGTGAAATGGGTGCCTTCGAACGCGACGAGACGACCCGCCGGTATCGCGTCAATGCCAGGAGGTTTG
>CAMYKE010000525.1 GCA_947258895.1 uncultured Pseudomonadales bacterium
CCACCCAGGTGGAACACAGAGTTGTGGCGTCTGCGCAACTGAAAAGGGGATAGTCAACTCCTTTAGCGAGATTGAACCTGACACCCCCTCGACATCCGCTTTTTCGCGCCGAGATAGCCCTAAATCCGACAGGCCTCCAAGAACCGGCGCAACTCAACCGGCATTCTGGGAATTTAGCGTCCGCTTTGACTATGACTTGAGCCCAATTTATTCTCCCCCCACTATGCAGTAGAAAAACGTGATACAGCTCATGAAGCGGATAACCAGACTCGTTAAGTACGGATTGATTCTCACCATTACCGGAGCCCTGCTGGGGCTTGGCGTCCTGTTGGCGGCTTACCTCTACCTCGAACCGGGTCTGCCCTCGATTGAGCACCTCAAGGACGTCCGGCTGCAGGTCCCCCTCAGGGTCTACAGCCGCGACGATAAATTTATTGCCGAATTTGGGGAGAAACGGCGCATCCCGCTGACCATTAACGAGGTTCCGGAGCCGCTCGTGCAGGCGTTTCTGGCCGCCGAGGATGACCGGTTTTTCGAGCATCCGGGAGTGGATTACCAGGGCCTGGCGCGCGCCGCCGCCCAGCTGCTGCTGACCGGCAAACGCCACCAGGGCGGCAGCACAATCACCATGCAGGTCGCGCGTAACTTTTTCCTCAGTCGGGAGAAGACCTTCGTGCGCAAGCTCAACGAGATCTTTCTGGCCTTGAAAATCGAGCGTGAACTGACCAAGCGGGAAATCCTTGAGCTGTATTTGAACAAGATATATCTCGGCAACCGGGCCTATGGGGTAGGCTCGGCCGCCCAGGTCTACTATGGCGTACCGGTCAACGAGTTGAGCCTGGCGCAGATCGCAATGATCGCGGGACTTCCCAAGGCGCCTTCTCGGTTCAACCCCATTGCAAACCCGGCACGGGCCCTGGTACGGCGGGATTATGTCCTGGGACGCATGCTCAAACTGGGTTTCATTACCCCTGAGCAGTATCAAACGGCCATGCCGGAACCGGTCACGGCCGCTCTGCATGCCCCCTCCACGCAACTCGACGCCCCCTACGTGGCGGAATTGGCCCGGGCCGAACTGGTCAATCGTTTCGGCAACGAGGCCTATACGGCGGGATACACCGCTTATACAAGCGTCGACAGCCGATTGCAGCAGGCCGCCACCCAGGCGATACGCGCGGCGCTGCTCGAATATGACCAGCGCCACGGATACCGCGGGCCCGAGCAGCGTGCCGCCCTCGACCCCGAGACCACGGAAGCTGACTGGGACAACCTGCTTTCAGATCGAAAAACCGTTGGTGGTCTAAAACCGGGACTGGTAACCGAAGTGGCCGATACGTCCGTCAGTATCTATCTCGGCAAAGGCCAAAGCATTCAGGTCGACTGGCAAGGTCTCTCCTGGGCCAGACCCTTCGTGGACGAAGACCGACGCGGGTCCGAGCCCAAGGCGGCCAGTGATCTGCTTGCACCGGGCGATCTCATTCGGGTGTCCCCGCAGAGCGACCAGGACGGAAACAGTTATTGGCGTCTTGCGCAGATTCCGGCGGTGGAAGGCGCGCTGGTGTCCCTGGATCCCAAGGACGGCGCGATCCTGGCACTGGTCGGGGGTTTCGATTTCTACAGTAGCAAGTTCAATCGTGCGACCCAGGCCAAACGGCAACCGGGCTCAGGCTTCAAAGCCTTTATCTACTCCGCTGCCTTGGAAGCCGGCTTTACCGCCGCAAGTCTGATAAACGATGCTCCAGTGGTGTTCGATGATTCCGCCCTCGAAGACGCCTGGCGTCCGGAGAACTATAGCGGCAAATTCTTTGGACCCACACGCCTGCGCCTGGCGCTCACCAAGTCCCGGAATCTGGTTTCCATTCGATTGTTGAGAGCGATGGGTATCAAGCACGCGGTGCAGCACATCGCCCGCTTCGGATTTGACCCGAACCTCCTCCCCCACAACCTGTCCCTCGCCCTGGGCAGCGGCGCCGTTACGCCACTGCAGATGGCGCAAGGCTATGCGGTTCTCGCCAACGGTGGCTACCACGTTGAACCTTATTTCATCGACCGCATCGAACTCAATCAGGAGGGCGTGGTGTATCAAGCCGACCCGGTCCGGGTTTGCGACGACTGTGAAAAAGTCACGCCGGGGCAAACA
>CAMYKE010000526.1 GCA_947258895.1 uncultured Pseudomonadales bacterium
CAACCTTTCCATTCCTTTCTAAGCCGGTCATTACAGCCCTATGCCTGAGACTACCATCGATTTGCACCTGATCCCGCGGGTACTGATCGAAGCGCTGCCCTATATCCAGCGCTTTAGCGGTAAGACCATTGTCATCAAGTTCGGCGGCAACGCAATGGTAGACAAAGAGCTCAAAAGCAGCTTCGCCCGGGATATCGTGCTGCTGAAACACGTCGGCATCAATCCCGTTGTTGTGCACGGTGGCGGGCCCCAAATCGGCGATTTTATGAATAGACTCAACCTGAAATCGGAGTTTGTCGGGGGCATGCGGGTAACGGACAGCGACACCATGGATGTTGTGGAAATGGTCCTGGGCGGTCTGGTCAACAAGGATATTGTGAGCCTTATCAATAGTGCTGGCGGCAAGGCCGTGGGATTAACCGGTAAAGATGGTCATTTCATCCGCGCCAGGAAGCTGCGCTTTACCCAAAAATCCCCGGAAATGCAGGCTCCGGAAATCGTTGATATCGGGCATGTAGGTGAGGTCGAGGCGATCGACTCCAGCGTTGTCAACATGCTGGTTGGCAGCGACTTCATTCCGGTCATTGCACCAATCGGGGTCGGGGCGGACGATCACAGCTATAATATCAATGCGGACCTGGTGGCTGGCAAGGTTGCCGAGGAACTGCGCGCTGAAAAGCTTATTCTGCTCACCGATACCTCTGGCCTGAAGAACAAGCAGGGCGAGGTGCTTACCGGTCTCGACAGCGAAACCGTGAATGCCCTGATTGCAGACGGCACGATCCATGGCGGCATGTTGCCCAAGATTCGCTGCGCCCTGGAGGCGGTCGCCAGCGGCGTGAAAAGCGCACATATTATTGATGGGCGGGTGGCCCATGCCACCTTGCTGGAGGTGTTCACGGATCGTGGCGTGGGCACACTCATCCAGGACAGTATCTCCCGGCCGTGAACCGCTGCCAGGAACTATCGCTTCGCCGCTAGCGGGGCTTTACCTGCAACTTGCTCCTGAGCCAGGCTTGCTATTATGACCGACAACCAGCCCGCACTTTCCCGGCGCGAGAGTATTCTACAGGCCCTCGCGCAGATGTTGGAAACCGAAGTTGGCGAACGCATCACCACTGCCGAGCTGGCAAAAACGGTGGGGGTGTCCGAGGCGGCGCTATACCGCCAATTTCCGAGCAAGGCGAAGATGTACGAGGCGTTGATCGAATTTGTCGAGGAGACCCTGTTTACCCGCATCAACCTGATCGTGCGCGAGAAGCAACCCGCGATCGTGCGCTGTGGCAAGGCGTTGCAGTTATTCATCACCTTCGCCAGCAAGAATCCCGGGTTATGCCGGCTATTGACGGGAGATGCGCTGACCGGAGAAAAACGTCGCTTGCGCAAACGCACCGCCCAGGTATTCGAACGACTGGAGACACAATTAAAGCAGGTGCTACGCACCGCCGAGGTCGACGAGGGGTTAAAGATGGCGCAATCGACGAGCGCGACCGCAAACCTCCTGGTAGCGGCCGTCACCGGTCGCATGACACAATATGTTCACAGTGGCTTTGAGCGCTCGCCAAGCAAGCAATGGGACGATCAATGGTCGCTGCTGGCCGCGGCTATCGGCAAGTCCTCCGGGAAACACTAGCACGCATCTCCTCACGAAACCCGCTTACCCGGCTTGCCCATAGCTACGGCTATGGATAGCGCGCCTCTCGCGCGATCTGGATACCGGCCGAGTCGCCAGCTTGCGCGCCAATCGGTAACGGATGGGGCTGGCCAGACAACCGGTTAGCTGTCGTTGTAGTCCAGCAGGTATCTTATCCGCTCGATGTCCGCTTCGAAGGCCGCGAATACGGTTTTCTTTTCGGCATTTTTCGCCTTGACCGCAGCGTAGGCATCGCGCACTTTCCCTTCCAGGGTCTCCAGGGTTTGGACGATCGCTTCGGGTACCTGCCTGCCGGCACGCTGCAACTGCGCCGCCTGGCTCTGCAGCTCCCGCATCTTTTCCTGGTAAGAGGAGATATTGCGCTCCTGAATCCGGATAAAATTGTCGAACTGGGTTAATTTGCGTTCCCGGGCGCGCTCGACATCCGCCGGCGAACTGTAGAATCTCAGCAAGGCTTCATCCTTCGCGCGCTGCAACTCTAT
>CAMYKE010000527.1 GCA_947258895.1 uncultured Pseudomonadales bacterium
CTTTGGGGAAATCAAACCTCGACTCCGGTTGCCAAGCTATTTTGCAAATCTTTAGTCTGGGGAGCTGGACGTCACCCCAAATCAATCTGTTCTTCGCCTTTTCGGTAAGGCACTTTATCGTCCAGCCCTTGCAGTTCCTGTGTTCGCTTCAGCGGTGAGCCAGTGTGTCTTGCCAGCCAGGAGTAGGCGGCAGGCACCACAAACAGCGTCATGAAGGTTGACAGCAGCACCCCTGAAAAAATCACCATCCCGATCACCATCCGGCTTTCCGCTCCCGGTCCGGAGGCCAACACCAGGGGCAGGGAACTGAACACGGTGGTGAAGCCAGTCATCACAATAGGCCGTAAACGCTGTCTCGCCGCACGCCGCAGCGCTTCCTCGAACTCGATACCGGCATCGCGAAGCTGATTGGCAAACTCAACGATAAGAATACCGTTCTTGGCCGCCAGGCCGATCAACATAACCAGCCCAATCTGGCTGTAAATATTCAGCGTCATGCCGCTCAAATGCAAACCGATAAAGGCCCCTACCACTGCAAGGGGCACGGTAAGCATGATAACCAGCGGATGCACCCAGCTTTCAAACTGGGCCGCAAGGATAAGAAACGTCACAGCCAGCGCCAGAATAAATATATAGATAAACGAATTTCCGGCCTCCTGGTAAAGCTGCGACTCGCCTTTGTAATCAATAGAAACTGTATCAGGCAACTCTGTGCGAACAATATTCTCCAGATAAGCCAGCGCCTCGCCAACCGTGTAACCTTCCGCCAGGTTGGCAGAAATAGTGATCGCCCGCATCCGATTGTAACGATTCAGGGTTGACGAAGTCGCCTGCTCGGTAAACGTCAGCAGGTTGTCCATGGGAATCAACCGGCCAGTGCGCTGGGAACGCACGTAAAGGTTATCGATGCTGCTTGGGCTGCGGTAATCCGACGCTATCCCTTCCATGATCACATCGTATTCTTCGCCGCGGTCAAGGAAGGTCGATACCCGTCTCTGACCCAGCATCACTTCCAGCGTGCGACCAATATCGCTGATAGAGACTCCCAGGTCGGCCGCACGGTCTCTGTCAATATTTATCAGCAGCTGAGGGAGAGTTTCCTTGTAGTCCGAATCCATGCGTATCAGTCTTGGGTTTTCTTCCGCCCGTTGCATCACCGTATCGCGCCAGGCGACCAGGTTTTCATAGGTGTCCCCCTGCAACACAAATTCAACAGGACGACCAAACCCGCCGCTGATACCGCTTCGCATAATCGCAAACGCGCGCACATCAGGTACTGAATTCAGCTTTTCGCTGACTTCTTCCATCAGGGTAAAAGTGTTGTATTTCCGCTCATCCCAGGGTGCAGCGCCAACAATGGCGATCCCCGCATTCCCGCCGAAGCCCGGGGTTCTTACCAGTAGCCGGTCAATGGTGCCATCTTCGCGATACGGCATCAGGATAGCTTCGATTTTTTTCAGGTTCTCGGCATTACTTTCAAAGCTGGCGCCTTCCTGGGATTGCATGAGAATAAAGAAGTTGCCCCGGTCTTCGCGCGGTACAAACTCGCTGGGTATACGGCTGGAAAGCAGATAAATCAGGGCCACAGCGAGAACCAGAAGTATGGTCATGATCAAGGGCTGGTGCAGCGTTTTTTTCAGGCTCTTGTAATAGGCTGACTCAATTTTGTTGAACCGATTGTCTATCCAGTTTCCGAAGCCTGAAGAGCGGGAGCGTTTTTCCAGCAGCATCGAACTCATCATGGGTGACAACGTCAGTGCAGTGAAGCTGGAGAATCCGACCGCTGCGGCGATGGCCAGCGCGAACTCGGTAAATAACCGGCCGATATTTCCTTCCAGAAATACCAGCGGAACAAACACCGAGATCAGCACCAGGGTGGTGGCAATAACTGCAAAACTTACCTCTTTCGCGCCCCGGTAGGCGGCTAACATGGGTGGTTCGCCCATGTCGATACGGCGATAGATGTTCTCAAGCACCACGATGGCGTCGTCTACTACCAGACCAATGGCAAGCACCATTGCCAGCAAAGTGAGCAGGTTGATGGAAAAACCCAGTGAGTACATCACCATAAACGCCGCAATCAGCGACACAGGAACAGTCACTGCCGGAATGAGCGTGGCGCGAATATTCCCCA
>CAMYKE010000528.1 GCA_947258895.1 uncultured Pseudomonadales bacterium
CACCTGGTCAAGCAGCGCGACGACGGCTCGGCGTTGATCTATATCGATCGCCATATCATCCATGAGGTTACATCACCGCAGGCATTCGAAGGCCTGCGCCTCGCCGGCCGCAAGCCGTGGCGGGTCGACAGCATCGTCGCGACGCCGGACCATAATGTGCCGACCACCCGCAACGAACGTTCCTCCGGGGTCGCGGGCATTCATGACCAGGTATCGCGCATCCAGGTACAGACGCTGGATGACAATTGCGACGAGTTCGATATTGTCGAGTTCAAGATCAATGATCGGCGCCAGGGGATTGTGCATGTCATTGGACCGGAGACCGGCGCGAGCCTGCCGGGCATGACCATCGTGTGTGGTGATTCCCACACCGCGACCAATGGTGCACTGGGCACCCTGGCCCACGGGATCGGGACCAGCGAGGTAGAGCATGTGCTGGCGACCCAATGCCTGGTTACCAAAAAAATGAAGAATTTGCTGGTCCGGATTGACGGCGAGCTGGGTCCGGGGGTGACGGCAAAAGACGTCGTGCTGGCGATCATCGGCAAGATAGGCACCGCGGGAGGCACCGGTTATGCCATGGAATTCGCTGGCCAGGTAATCCGCGACATGTCAATGGAAGGGCGCATGACCATCTGTAACATGGCGATCGAAGCGGGCGCTCGCGCCGGAATGATCGCGGTGGACGACACGACGATCGACTATGTGAAGGGCAGGATGTTCGCGCCAAAGGGTGAAAACTGGGAGCGCGCGGTCTCTGCGTGGTCCGACCTGGTCAGTGATCCTGATGCGCAGTTTGACAAGGTCGTGGTGCTTGAAGGCGCCGAGATTGAACCGCAGATTACCTGGGGCACATCGCCCGAGATGGTAACCAGCCACTTACAGAAATCTATGTCGATCGCGTCTTTATCGGCTCTTGCACCAATTCGCGCATCGAAGACCTGCGGGCAGCGGCTGCTGTGGTCCAGGGTCGAAAAGTGGCCGGGAATGTCCTGCAGGCGCTGGTGGTGCCGGGGTCCGGTGAAGTCAAGGCGCAGGCCGAGGCTGAAGGGCTGGACCGGGTATTTATCGACGCCGGACTGGAGTGGCGCGAGCCGGGCTGTTCGATGTGTCTGGCGATGAACGCCGACAAGCTGGGTAATGGCGAGCACTGTGCCTCCACCTCGAATCGCAATTTTGAAGGTCGGCAGGGCTACGGCGGACGCACGCACCTGGTGAGCCCGGCGATGGCTGCCGCGGCGGCGGTGGCGGGACACTTTGTCGATATCAGGGAATTCCAGGGAGTTGCACAATGAAAAGTTTTACACAGGTAACGGGAATCGTCGCACCCATGGATCGCGCCAATGTCGACACCGACATGATTATCCCCAAGAATTTCCTCAAGTCCATCAAGCGCACCGGGTTCGGTAAAAACCTGTTCGATGAGTTGCGCTATCTGGATGAAGGGCAACCCGACCAGGATTGTAGCGGGCGCCCCCTGAATACCGAATTTCCGCTCAATTTCCCACGCTACCAGGGTGCGCAAATATTATTGACCCGGGAAAACTTCGGCTGCGGTTCGAGCCGGGAGCACGCGCCCTGGGCACTGGATGACTATGGTTTTCGTTGTGTAATTGCGCCGAGTTTCGCAGACATTTTTTACAACAACTGTTTCAAGAACGGCCTGCTGCCGATTGTGCTCGACACCGCGGTGGTTGAACAGTTGTTTACCGAGTTGTACGCCACCGAAGGCTACCAATGAATTCAAAAAATATTGTATGTTGAACGGGCTTGATGATATTGGCCTGACCCTGGAGTACACCGAAGCGATCCGGGCATATGAAGCCACCCGCCGCCGGGAGGCGCCATGGTTGTTTGATGCGGTTCACTAATTACCGCCAAATGACGGCCTTGCCATCGGTCATCTGGCGGCCGAATTACACTAAAGCAATTTCTATATTTGTGCTATATCTACATAAATTAAATAGATAATTTTGGGAAAATAGCTATGAGCAAGAACATACTGGTGCTTCCGGGCGACGGCATTGGACCCGAAATCGTCGCCCAGGCAGAGCGCGTCATAGATAAAGTCAGCGACACCTGGCGTCTGGATATCGGCATCAACCATGGCCTGTTGGGCGGCGCTGCGACGGACGCGCTGGGCAGCCCGTATCCTGCTGAGACCGCGGCTCAGGCGGCGGTGGCCGATGCGATTCTGCTTGGTGCGGTAGGCGGGCCCAAGTGGGACGATGGCCCCCGTGAACTGCGCCCGGAGCGTGGCCTGTTGGCGATTCGCAAGGACCTGGAACTTTTTGCCAACTTTCGCCCGGCGATCTTGTATCCGCAACTCGCGGCGGCCTCGACCCTGCGTCCGGAAGTGGTAGCGAACCTTGATATCCTGATCGTGCGCGAGCTGACCGGCGGGATTTATTTTGGCGAGCCTCGCGGCATTCGTACGCTTTCCAGTGGGGAGCGCGAGGGGTACAACACCTACGTCTATCGTGAGTCCGAAGTGCGCAGGATTGCCCACGTCGCGTTTCAGGCGGCGCAGAAGCGCAGCCGCAAACTGTGCTCGGTCGATAAATCCAATGTCCTCGAAGCAACGGTGCTGTGGAAGGAGGTGGTCACCCAGGTTGCGGCCGAGTATCCGGATGTGGAGTTGAGTCATATGTACGTCGATAACGCCGCGATGCAATTGGTTCGGGCACCGAAGCAATTTGATGTAATCTGTACCGGTAATATGTTCGGCGATATCCTGTCGGATTGTGCCTCGATGCTAACGGGCTCCATCGGCATGCTGCCATCGGCGTCCCTCAATCGTGACAACAAGGGACTCTACGAGCCTGTGCATGGCTCGGCGCCGGATATCGCCGGGCAGGGGATTGCCAATCCGCTCGCCACGATCCTGTCGGTCGCCATGATGTTTCGTTATAGCTTCGATCAGGTCGAGGTTGCCAACGCGATCGAGAAGGCGGTGGCAACGGTTCTCGACCAGGGGCTCCGTACCCGCGATATCGCCGCGGCGGGAAATACGATTGTCGGTACCGAGGCCATGGGAGATGCGGTCGTCGCTGCCTTGAGCGATCGCTGAAGAATCCCCCGTTGGTCTGCAGGACCGGCATCGTCCGCCAGGCAGGCGAGCCGTGCGCGAATCGGTTCGCCTTTCTGACGGTCAGGCAGCAAGGGATACGCTCGCGATCGGCTTTGCCGAGCCTGCCCCGATAGTTGACGTTTACGTAAACGTAATTTATTATGGTCATGCTGCTATATGGGTGTGGACCCTGCGGGAACGCGTCGCTTTACGCTCGTCTCCCGGGCGTTCGCTCGATCTGACCTGGTATGAGAACATGGCACAGCACTTCACGATCCGTGACCTGGCGCAAGAATTCGATGTCTCCACCCGCACTCTGCGTTTCTACGAAGAGAAGCGCCTGTTACACCCGCGCCGCAATGGCCAGAACCGGATTTTCACCGCCGCCGACCGGACCCGTCTCAAGCTGATACTGCGCGGCAAGCGACTCGGGCTTACCCTCGATGAAAGCAGCGACATTATCGCCCTGTACGATCCCGCGACCGGCAATACCAGGCAGCTGGAATCCCTGCTCGCCACGATTCGTGATAAACGTATGCGGCTGCGCCAGCAGCAGCAGGATCTTGAGTTGATGCTGCGGGACCTGGACGAGGCCGAGACCCGCTGTTCGGCGGCGCTGCGGGAATCTGCAGCGAACCTGAAATAGCGATTGCC
>CAMYKE010000529.1:0-993 GCA_947258895.1 uncultured Pseudomonadales bacterium
GGAGCATATCCTGACCCACCATATTGCGCCCATCGCCGGCAGTATGTTGCTGGGCGCGGGCTTTTGCTGGCTGGTATTGCGGCGGGCATAGTCCGCGCCGGTCACGACCAGGGTTGAGAGAGAGGAGATCGGGGGGGGAACCATTGCTGGCCTCCCCGCTTTTCAGGCAACCGGATTGCTCGCCTCATTAACCCACCGAACCTGCGTTGCCCTGATGCCATGGCTTGCCGCTACCGGGTCCGCAGCACGCACCACTGCGCAACAACGACGACGATTCAACCCCTGCCATCACCGGACGCCAGCCACAGCAGTGACGCCAATAAAATCCGCTATTGGCTTTTGCATCATTTGGTTACATGCTATTTTCCTACCATCCGGTACTGCTCCGTGTCCCTCGGCCCAGAGTCAGCCCAGCGGCCCGTGGTCACGTCCGGCCCTGTAACCAGAGAGATTGTCATATGACCCTTGCCGTTGCCGTTCTGATGGGCTTCATCTTCGTGGCGTTGATGTTGCTCTATATGAATACCGAGGACGACTGGAACTGGAATTACATTATCGCTATTCCCGGCGCAATATTGCTCCTGATAGCCCTCGGCTATGGCGCCTACAGCTTTATCTTCAGCGTCCCCTCGCCCCAATCCAGTTACTGGGGGATCAGTCTGGGAGAAAGCCTGGGGGATGTAAAATTCAAGAAAGGCAAGCCGAGCTACGCGAGCGGAGACGGCGTCTGGCTGTACAAGGATCGAGACCGCAACCATGAGATCAGTTTTAGCTCCGACGGCAAGGTAGCGAGTATTACCGTCTATCCCAACCGCGAATATATGTACGTAAAGCCTATTTTGGGCGTCGACACCTCCGCTACACCGGAGTCAGTGCGCAACCGCCTGGGTGAGCCGGACCGGATCGAGTCGTCAGCGGATGACCTGGAGCGCACCTTTCGCTACGATGAATACCAGTTCATGGTGACCTTCGAACAGCTGCGGGTCGTGAGCC
>CAMYKE010000529.1:1006-3131 GCA_947258895.1 uncultured Pseudomonadales bacterium
CCGCCCCCTCTTGGGTATCCAGATTTCCCGACGTAGTGAAGTAGCCGCGCGAAGCCCGCATCCACGCAGCGGGATACCGGCGTTCACAGCCAGGGCTACTCGTCCACCTCGACAAACATACTTATCCTGTTGCCGTGGAACAGATTAAACTCGGCCTCGTAGCCACCGGCGGTGTCACCGCTTGTGAACCTGAATTCATATCGCTGTACCAGCGGCGCAGGCGCCCCGCCGGGCCCTGTGCCGATAATCGGGGTGGTAATGGGGCCCAGTTCGTCAACAATTTCCAACTTGTGACCACTCGCCCCCTCTGGAACATGGAGGGTGACCTGACCCACTGGCCGTTTGCCGCTGAGCATGCGGTACCGGTCGCCCCGCAGCGGCTTGAGGGAGAGATCTGTCAGGGGTTCACCGCGGCGATCCCACATCAGGAAGAACCAGTTTCTGGGAGGCGAGCTATTGACGGCCGCACGTTGATAGATGGTGTTGCCACCCGCCGGCACGCTAAATACATTGATACTGGAACCCACCCGACGCAGAATCTCGACCTGAGATTCGCCTCTACCGCGCACGACGCCGCTTGCGTCGAGCCGTTCGAATGTCAAGCGATAATGCCCGGCCCTGGGATTCTTAAAGCCCTTGGCAATCAGGTGCAGCTGTTTGGCGAAGGGGCTTATCACGTCTGCCTTTGCGGTGACCTTCAGGCGGTTGCCGGGTAGCATCTCCACGCCCGGAAGCTGCGGAGATTGTGGCCAGCCCCGCAGGAACACCGCGGTGGTGCATTCCAAAGTACCCGGCGTACAGACGTTGGGGCAATCCGGGGGAGTAGTCGCAAGATCGCAGACGGGAAACAGTCCTCCTTCGTCATCGAATTCAAATGCTGCAGGGAAGTGCACCACGATAGATTCTCCGGCTAACAGCGCGATACCATCGAATTCGGGGTCCTGCGGCACCCTAAAATTCACCACGATGTCGGTCTGTGCTCCCTGAACATCGCCGTCAAACGCAATCGGCGCCTTGTTGATCACATCCGTAAAGCCGCTCGACGTTCCCGGAAACTTGTTTCCTTTATAGTCGGCCAGCGCATAGGGACTGCTCAACAGCAGCACCGTAGCGATCCAGCGTCCCAGTGCAGATCCAGTCGCAGCCGAATGCCTCTCGCGGGCGAGCGCCCGACCGGCAACCTCCTTCGCGCAGGTGCTGCCGGCTCGTCCAGCTAAGCTCGCGGCTGCGCGCGTGATTACGTGAAATAGCCTGGTGTTCATAATCATGATCTCCTTGGATGCAGTTTGTACCCGGCAGGCAGAATGCCGGTGGCAAGTGGAGCGACAGCCGGCTGCGCCAGTGATTCCGGGTAAAATTGGAGCCATTGAGCGGCCGAAAACTGTGGCCGGCTCAACAATAAAGGATTATCAATCCCAATTAACCTGTGATTGCCCCTGGTTTTTATTGCGGGATTCGAGGGTACCCGTGGGCTTGCCGCTGGTGCGCATACCGCGTCGGTGAATACCAACCAGGCAACAGTACGGTTGAAGCCGTCTTTGAGGTATGGAAAATTACGGATACGCACCTGTGATTCCTCCCTGACCGATGTGCGTTGCGTTCGGATGGCCCCTCGCCGCCGGGGCGTCACTCCCGCCTATCATTCGATGCGCCAGCATGCGAAAAGGTTACGATTCATTGTCAAAAGTTGCGGCGGAGTACCTGCAGAACCCGGAGCGACGACTCCGAGTCCACGAACGAACTCCCTGACCAGCAGGAGGCAAACGTGTGGCCTGCCCGCATCCATGGCACGAACCGGGGCATCGGCTACACGCTACCCGAATTCACCTGTTAACATCGCGCGGGCACGATCCCTGTCCCGATTCGACATGTTCGGGTTATGCCTGAGGAGAAAACCGGGGGTGAACAGGACAAAATAAGCCCTCAGATTTCGCCTCGATCCGGCTTCCAGCAGGGCCCGGATAATTTCAGGCTTGAAATTCTCCGCAGCCGCGTTATGTAAGGGAATCCAGCCAAACCTGTCCCTGGCATTCGCATCGGCCCCGGCCTGCAGGAGGAGCACGAGGACCTTCACATTGGGGTTCTCCGCTGCCGCCCAGTGCAGGGGCGTATCGCCGGCATCGTC
>CAMYKE010000530.1 GCA_947258895.1 uncultured Pseudomonadales bacterium
ATTTTATTTTCTCGGTATTTGGTGAAGAATTTGGATTCTTTGGGAGTATTGTCTTGATATTGATCTATGTGGCAATTATCTTTCGTGGTCTTTATATTGCCGCGCATTCCACGGAAAATTTTGGGCGTTTACTGGCTGGCGCATTTAGCCTGACATTTTTCGTTTACCTGTTTGTTAATACCGGGATGGTAGCTGGCATGCTGCCAGTAGTTGGTGTGCCGTTACCCTTGATAAGCTATGGGGGTACTTCGATGGTGACCTTGATGATGGGCTTTGGTTTAATTATGTCGATTCGATCGGCAAAGCGATTTAGGGTGTGATGAAAAGATTACTATTTATCCTGGGTTTTTTTGTAACCCCACTGGTATCCGCGTTAGAAATACCTGATGGTGATTATAAAGGCCGTGACGATGTAGTTGCCTTTGTGCAGCGCATGGCCTCAGATACCAGTTATAGCGAACAGGAGCTCGTGGGTTTGTTTGCACAGGTGAAAAAACAGGAGCACCTGTTTGAGAAGCTGGATCGTCCTGCTGAAAAAGAACTCGAGTGGCATCAGTACAGGGGTATTTTCATTAAGGATAAGCGCATAGAACTTGGGGTTAAATTCTGGCGAGAGCATCAAGAGCTTCTTGCTACTGTCAGCGTAAAGACCGGCGTACCCCCGGAAATCATTGTTGCAATTATTGGGGTTGAATCTTTTTATGGAACCTACAAGGGTAAAGATCCCGTGTTTGATAGCCTGGTGACCCTGGCTTTTGACTATCCCCGACGCTCCAAATTTTTTATGCGTGAACTGGAAGAGTTCCTTTTGCTGTCCAAGGAGCAGGGCTTTGAGGCGCGCTCTTTACGAGGATCCTATGCCGGCGCGATGGGTATGCCGCAGTTCATTTCTTCGAGTTATCGTAGCTATGCGATCGATTTTGACGAGGACGGACAGACCAACTTATTCGATAGCATTCCCGATATCGCCGGCAGTGTCGCAAACTATTTCGTAAGGCACGGATGGCAGCGCGATGGACGTGTCGCGCGACCCTTGGTTGCCAGTGAAAACAATTCGGTTGATAGTCTCGAACCCGGTGTTAAAACGGACTACAAGTGGGCGCAATTAAAACAGAATGGCCTGTCTTCACAGCTTGATATTAGCGAGGAGACGCCGGTATCCCTGGTCAGGCTGCAACAAAAAGATCGTCCAGAATACTGGGCCGGATTTCAGAATTTCTATGTTATCACGCGTTATAATCATAGCGAACTTTACGCGATGGCTGTGTACCAGCTCGCCAAGCTTATCAGTCGCGAGTTTAAGAAAACGATATGAGACGACATCTCGGCCTCCCGTTATTGCTGGCCTTTACGCTGAGTGCCTGTACCTTCGGTGTGCCGATCGGCAATCAGACACAACAGCAGGATTTGGTGGCCAGGAAAACGACACCATCGGAACGGGGTAATCCGTCATCCTACGTCGTGTTCGGCAGGCGCTACCACGTGCTCGACAGTTCCGAGGGGTTCAGGCAACGTGGTGTTGCCTCCTGGTATGGGATCAAGTTTCATGGCCGGCCGACTTCCAGTGGCGAGATCTATAATATGCATGCCATGACGGCGGCGCATAAGACCTTGCCAATTCCGGTATACGTACATGTTAAAAATCTGGATAACGGTCGCTCGACAGTAGTCCGGGTCAATGACAGGGGGCCCTTTATTGAGGGTCGTATTATTGACCTGTCCTATGCGGCGGCGAAAAAGCTGGGTGTCAAAGGTCCCGGTACCGCCAATGTCGAAATCAGTACCCTCAGAACAGGGGAAAGCAAACCAACCAGCGTGGCGCGCAGTATTCCTTTGACTGATGAAGCGGATTCGAGTGTCCCGTTGTTTATTCAAATGGGATCTTTCTCCAATCCAGTGAATGCCAATAACCTGGTTCAGAATCTGATCAATGCAAATGAGTCCACGGCCCGGGTATCTCGCCTTCAAACTGATCAAGGACTCTATTATCGAGTGCGGGTTGGACCCCTGTTTGATATCGACGAAGCAAATTCGATCATCAGGCGCCTCAAGACCAAGGGTTTTCAGACCGCACGCATCGTGGTAGCGGACGCCACCGAATAAACCTTGTGAGCAAAGTCGGCG
>CAMYKE010000531.1 GCA_947258895.1 uncultured Pseudomonadales bacterium
ATGAATGCGATCGTCGAGAACGTGACCTGCACGTTTTGCGGCTGCTTGTGCGACGACATTATCGTGGAAGTTGAAAACAACAAGATTGTCCGCGCTCGCCGGGTATGTGCCAACGGGCGCGGCGTTTTCGTCGACTATGATCCTACCCCGAGAAGGCCCACCATCGCCGGGCGAGAGGTGGACTGGCCAGAAGCAATCGTGGAAGCAGCGATGATTCTGGACCGCGCTGACAGCCCGCTTATCTATGGGCTGAGTTCCACGGCCGTTGAAGCCCAACGCAAGGCAGTGGAATTGGCAGATCGACTGGGGGCTGTTATCGATACGACCTCCTCCGTCTGCCACGGTCCCACTGGTTTGGCGATGCAGGCCGTCGGCGAACCCAGTTGCACCCTGGGGGAGGTAAGAAACCGGGCCGATCTGCTCCTCTTTTGGGGTTGCAACCCGGCTGCCTCTCATCTGCGCCATTTCAGCCGATACTCGATAATGTCCAAGGGTACGCTTACGCCAAACGGCCGCCGGGATCGCACTGTGTTCGTAATTGATGTACGGCCTACTGCCAGCGCAAAGGTGGCTGACCACTTTCTGCAGCTCAAACCCGACTCCGACTTCGAGGTGTTAACATCGTTGCGGGCTATGGTAAAGGGGGAAAATATAGCAGTTGAGGAAGTCGGCGGTGTGCCCACGGCGCGGTTACGGGACCTGGCAGAGCGCATGCAAAATTGTCGTTACGGCGTCGTATTCATGGGAATGGGCCTGACAATGAGCCGCGCGCGAGACCACAATGTGAGAGAACTCTTTACTTTGGTGGGTGAGCTAAATCAATTTGCCCGTTTTTCCGTCATTCCGATGCGCGGGCATGGAAACGTGGCCGGAGCGGACCAGGTGCTTACCTGGCAGAGCGGCTATCCCTTCGCCGTCAGTTTTGCGCGGGGGTATCCTCAATACGGCCCGGGCGAATTTTCAGCCGTCGATGTGCTTGCACGAGGCGAGGCGGATGCAGCGTTAATCCTCGCCTCAGATCCGGTGGCCCACTTTCCGGGGGCAGCGTCTGAGCGGCTAAAACAGATCCCAACCATCATCCTTGACCCGATGACGAATCTGACAACCCAGGGTGCACAAGTGGTTTTCCCAACTGCTTGTTATGGGGTGGACGCGGCCGGAACATCCTACCGAATGGACAACGTCGCCATTCGACTTAGGCCGGCACTTTCTGCCGGCCGTCCCACGGACGAGGAGGTGCTAAACCAGATTATCGAGGCGGTGAACCAATGCTAGGAATTCTCAACGGCAACGTCTACGATCCCTTGAATAAAATCAACGCTCAGCAGCAGGACATCTGGATTCGGCAAGGGCGAATCGTTGCACCTGAGGCTGTCGATCGTCAGCGGGCAAAGATTATTGACGCCGCAGGGTTAGTGGTCATGCCGGGCGGGGTGGACATCCACAGCCACATCGTTGGCGCCAAGGTGAATGCCGGTCGTAAATTTCGTCCGGAAGACCATCGCCACAACGTGCGCGAACGGACGGATCTCACCCGTTCAGGCTCAGGCTATACTGTGCCCACGACCTATTTGCTGGGCTATCGCTATGCGGAAATGGGCTACACCACAGTGATGGAGGCCGCTACGGCTCCGCTCGTGGCGAGACATACTCACGAAGAACTGGAGGACACTCCCATTCTCGACAAGGGCGTGTTCGTTACAATGGGCAGCCTGGCTGCTTGGAGCGAGCAAGGCCTACGCCATTAAGATTGTCAACCCGGGAGGAGTGGAGAACTGGAAATGGGGGCGCAACGTGACCGAACTGGACGACGAGGTCATCGGCTTTGGCATCAACCCACGCGAAATTGTCACGACGTTGGCCTGGATCAATGAAGAGCTGAATTTACCGCATGTACCTCACGTCCACGGCATCAACTTAGGGCGGAGTTTCAGTGCCCGTACAACCATGGAGACCATAGCGGGATTGGAGGGACGAGCGGCCCACTTTTGCCACCTTCAGTTCTTTAGTTACGGCAAACAGAAAGGTCAACTTCATCGTTCGGCTGCTGCGGAACTCGCCCGCGCGGTAAACGAGAATTCCAACGTCACGGTGGATGTCGGCCAAATCATCTTCGGAGAGGCTACCACTATGACCTCCGATGGTCCTTTGCAGCACCGGCTGCACCGGGAAACGGGCCACAAGTGGCTTAACGAAGACATTGAAAATGAGACGGGCGGCGGCATCGTTCCCGTACGCTTTAAACGCAATAATCCGATCAACGCCGTGATGTGGCGTACCGGATTAGAGCTGTTCCTGCTCATTGACGATCCTTGGCAGGTGTTTCTGACCACCGATCATCCCAATGGCGGGCCCTTCTTCTGCTATCCACATGTGATCAAATTGTTGATGGACCGTGATTTCAGGGCCCAGGCGTTTGAACGCATTCATCGACGAGGACGAAAGAACGCCCTGCTGCCCGAATTGGGCCGCGAATACTCATTGTACGAGATTGCCATTATCACCCGGGCAGGACCGGCGCGGGCCTTGGGCCTAAAGAATAAAGGCCATCTGGGTCTGGGTGCTGATGCCGATATAACCATATACGCCAATCTGGAAGACAAGCAGGAGATGTTTGCCCGTCCTAAATTCGTCATAAAAGATGGTGTGGTGGTCGCACGTGACGGTCGGATCGTATGTGAGCGTCCCGGGCGTACGCTATATGTGGCACCGCCATACGATCCTAAAATTGAGGAGGAAATCCGGGCGCACTTCCAGGAGTCGTATACTGTTTCCTTTGACAATTATGCAATTTCGCCGGACCATCTTGCTTTTGGCGAGATGGTCCCTTGCGAGTAAGGAGTCATGTCTGTGCCTCATCAAGTTTATCTGAGTTTTGGCGCCAACCTTGGGAATCGACAGGCCAACATCCTGCAGGCGTTGCAGTACACACAGACCCGCGCATCTGTTAAAAATATTTCTTCTTTTTACGAGACCGAACCGGAAGGATTTTCGGATCAGCCCATGTTTCTCAACATCGCATGCGAGTTGGACACCGTGCTCTCCCCGGGCGACATGCTCCGCTTTTTGAAGTGGATTGAAAAGCGGATGGGGAGGCAAGCGTCATTTCGGAATGCTCCGCGCCCTATTGATATCGACATCCTTTTCTACGATGATCTGCTCCTCGACAGCTCGGACTTAAAGCTACCGCACCCGCGCCTGAATGAGCGGGCTTTCGTTCTTGTTCCGCTGGCGGAGATTGCACCCGATTTGGTGCATCCGGTGCTGAACATGACTGTGGCAAAGATGCTTAACGGGTTGGATCAAGCGGGAGTAAAGCGCATGGACCGCAGCCTTAAGTTCCGAATTGATCACGACGTTCAGCAGTCCAGGCCGACCGTGCCGGTCAGCTTGAGTCGGGCGGGAATCACAAATCTGCGGCGGATCATCCAGATAGCCGACGGTGAGCGGGGGGTGTTATTTTATGCCAAGCTGGACCTTTTCGCAGATCTAAACCCAGAACAATCAGGTGTTCACATGTCCCGATTCAGCGACGTCGTGGAGACACTGGTGGAGGAGATCTCTCTGGCACCGTCACCAGACATCGAGTCACTGGCAGAACGGCTGGCCCAGCAAGTGGTGCAAACCCAGGGTGCCATATTTTCT
>CAMYKE010000532.1 GCA_947258895.1 uncultured Pseudomonadales bacterium
TCTTCAGCCGATGCTCGAGAAAGGACGCGCCGCCGGGCTCGAGGTGCGCGGGATTGCGGACCACCAGTTTATAAATTCAATTTATTTTCGGGATCCCAACGGGTACGTGATCGAGCTCACCGCGCGCATGCCCGGTCATGAAAGCGCGATGGACCCGGACAGAAACCAGGCGCGCGCGATTCTGGACCGCTGGCAGTTGCGTAAAGGCTCTTAGTCCCGCATGAACAATGTATACCCGGAAAATGGTAGAACACGCTACAAGTCATGAGCGTAAAACTGACTCGGCAATTCAGAAGGATTACAATCGAGTTGCTGTATTTTTGAGGTGCAGCAGAGAGTATCGGATGGATACGCAGGCAGCTAATGGGGGCAGATAACAAGGCGGAGGGCTGACACTAAAAACTCCTCTACTGCCCGGGTATTTTGTTTCTCCGGACAGCTTCCGCCAGACGAACAAAATGTTCGACCGACTGTCATGAGTTACTGAAATCGGGCGACAGGAAAGGAAGCTGCGCTGCGTTGCCGCGGCGTGTGTCCCGCACCGATCGGTGCTAAAAATTGGCGCTTCCGAACTCGTTATTTTTCCAGGTGTTGCCCACGTCCGCTGTCCGCTGTCCGCTGTCCGCTGTCCGCTGACCGCTGACCGCTGATCGCGAGCGCTGACCGCTGATCGCGAGCGCTGCGATGCCAAAACGATTATTATGCGTGCTCACCTTTCCCTTGGCAGTGTTGTCGATCGAGCCGCGGTCGAGTTGCAGCCCACGGCCGTTTCCGGACAGGATATTCCACTTGATACTGTTGTTGCTGGCGTCGAAGCCGAGTTGAATTTCGCAACTGACGCCCGCCGGGACGAAATCCGGCGCGGGGTTGATGTTGGGGCCATTGTTCACCGCCGTATGCCTCGCGACCTGGTTGCGTTCACTGCCATTGCGTACAAAAATGCCGTAGTGGATATTGTTGCGGGCGGTGTTGCCTTCGACTGTGCAGTGCGACGCATTCCTGAGTGCGATGCTATTGCCGTTCGAATGCGCCTGGTTGTCCTCCAGCCGGCACCGGTTGACGTCCTTGACCAGGATGCTGATGCGAAACGCCACGACGTACGCCGTAAAATTCCGTACCACCAGTTCGCGAAGCTCCACGTCATCGTCCTCGATTACGATGCCGTCAACCCCGGCCACGGGATCCCCCTGGCCGAATACAGTTTTCCAGCGCCGCGATGGAAGCCTGTAAGACGCTTGAAAGGTGCTTGCAAAGGGGACAGACGTATCTTTTGAACGCTTGCACGCCCACCCCGCTTATAACCTGATAAGTCGGCCAGTGCGGTTTTGTAATCTTCCGGACTCCCGTTGCTTGACACTTTGGTTCGTGGGGTATTACACCAGGCATGCCAGCCGCGGGATCGGCGACAACAGCCGTGGCTTGTTATTGAAACAGACGGCAAAAAGCATGTTTTCCCTCTTGCGTTGACGACCGGACTTCCCCAAAATTTGTCGGCGTGGCCCGCGCCGGAGACTTGTCTGGAAGGGACAGGGCGTTTATTCTTCGTGTGCGCCGCAAGGCAAAGAGCCTCATTCCAGCTCCAGGAACGGAAAGTGCCGCCGGGCCGGTATTGCCCCTGAACCGGGTCGAGTTCAATACAGCAGGCAAACGGCGCTACAGCCCTTAACAATCTCGCTGGCGGACGCCCATTTATTCCGACAAAAGAGTGGCAGCCACTGCGTCGAAGAGTACCGACACGCCACGGCGTACCATGAGCTGGTAACCGGGGTTGGGCAGAACAACGATACGCAGCAATAGATTTTCAGGAGGATTTCGCAACGCGGGGTCAAGCCGGTTGGGGAAGCTGCCAGGAATCTCACGCCATAGATGCACGAGTGCGAGCGCCAACCCGCAGCGCTTGCGCCGTAATCCGCGTTTGACAGGTGTCAATCTTCTCGGAGGAGGGGAGGATGAAGGAAACGATAGGTGCTATCTTCTCCGCACCCCTGGCTACTATTCTTGTCGTCGCAGGTATAGTCTTTTTATTGATCGCGGTGCTAGGGGCCGTTGCGGGTAGAATTGATCCCGGGAAAGGCGGGCGTATCGCGGCCGGGGCAATAGGCATCGTCCTGTTAGCCGTCGGCCTCGGTATGCATTTAATGCTAGCGGAAAGTAGCGGGAGTGACGAAAGGGCGCTGGATGATGCGCTGGTGCAGCAACAGGCCGAAGCAGATGATCGTCAACAAGAGCCAGATCGCCAGTCCCCTGATCCCTGTGAGCCGATTAGAGTTCCTGCGGGTGCCACGTGCCGCGATTTTTACGCTGAGCGGCGTACCTGGGATCTCGAAAAGATCCGTAAATGCGGGCGGTATCAGGTGAGTCGTTACCGGGAAGCTCTGAAAATTAGCTCGCAGCGGGAATGGGAGCGCTTTGTTACGCCGTGTAAATAGACGTGCACACATCCAGTTGGAGTGCCGGGCCTTCAGTACGATGGGTAGCTCGTACGGTTGGCAGCATTGCGCCAAAACGGGGTAGCTAAAAAAAGGGCACGGTAGGGGGTACCGTGCCCGTCAATGCCCGCGATCGGGGCAACCGGTGTGGACCGGGTTAAGCTATAATTTGATGCCCAGCGCCACGGCCGTATCCAGCG
>CAMYKE010000533.1 GCA_947258895.1 uncultured Pseudomonadales bacterium
TAACGCCGGGTTGGTATCGACCCGCCGCGAAGGCAATTCCATTTTCTATCGGCGCCCACTGATCCTGGACAGCGATCCATTTGCCGACTTCAAAAACAGCGCCTTCGCCAACATCGATCGCCTGCCCTTGTCGGAACAGACACTGGAACAGGTCGAGTTTATCCACCAGGAGCGTTCCCAACAGTCACTGGATTTTTTCAAACGCAATGCGGACAAGTTCCGTGAGAAGCAGGGGTTGATCACTGAATATCAGCAATACGCCAGCAGTCTGGAGGATTTGATAGCAGGAATCAGTTTCCCGCAGCCACCGGTAGTGATGGAAGTGGGACCCGGCGACGGTGAGCTGTTACTGCAACTGGCGCAGCGCTTTGAGCATGTAATCGCCCTCGATAACTCTGCGGAGATGCTCGATCAGGCACGCAAGACCGTTGATGAGCACGCTGTCAGGGACGTCGAGTTCATTCATGGCGATATCACCAAAGCACCCAAGCGGGGCCTGCATTGCGACCTGATTATTCTCAACATGGTGTTACATCATATTCCGGCGCCAGTAGAGGTGTTCCGGGAAGCCTTCCGCCTGCTCAATAGCGGCGGGGCGTTGTTGCTGGTGGAACTGATCAATCACAACCAGGACTGGGTGCGGGAGTCCTGCGGAGATCTCTGGCTGGGCTTCGAAACGCAAGACCTGGCGAACTGGGCTATGGAAGCAGGCCTTGCAGAAGGGCAAAGCCTTTATCTTGGTCTGCGAAACGGTTTTCAAATTCAGGTGCGGCTGTTTGTCAAGGAGCCTCCGAGTAAATAGCGCTACCTGGCACCTTTTAGATATTTTGACAGGTTAACAAGGAATATTCTCATGACAGAGTCAACTCTTTTTACTTCCGAGTCAGTCTCCGAAGGACATCCGGACAAAATGGCAGATCAGATTTCTGACGCCATTCTGGATTCGCTGCTGGAGCAGGACCCGTCTTCCCGGGTCGCCTGTGAAACTATGATCAAAACCGGCATGGTGGTCATCGCAGGCGAGGTGACTACCGATGCCTGGATCGATTACGAACACCTGATTCGTGATGTGGTAAATGACATTGGGTACGACAATGCAGAGAGCGGCTTCGACGGCAATACCTGCGCAGTACTCAACGCCCTGGGCAAGCAATCTGCTGACATCGCCATGGGCGTAGACGAAACCGACGAGCATGAACAGGGTGCCGGTGACCAGGGGCTGATGTTTGGTTACGCCTCCAATGAGACCGAAGTGCTGATGCCGGCGCCGATCACCTACTCCCATCGACTGGTAGAACGTCAGGCGGAGGTTCGCAAGAACGGAACCCTGCCGTGGCTGCAGCCGGACGCCAAGAGCCAGATCACTTTCCGCTATGAAAACGGTAAACCGGTTGCCATCGATGCGGTGGTGCTTTCCACCCAGCACCGGGATGAAATCAGTCTCAACGTGCTGCAGGAAGCGGTGATGGAAGAAATCATCAAGCCGGTACTGCCCGGGAAGTGGGTTAACGCCGACACCAAGTACTTTATCAATCCCACCGGCCGCTTCGTTATCGGCGGCCCCTATGGTGATTGCGGCCTGACCGGGCGCAAGATTATCGTCGATACCTACGGTGGCATGGCACGCCATGGTGGCGGCGCCTTCTCAGGCAAGGATCCTTCCAAAGTCGATCGCTCCGCAGCTTACGTAGCGCGCTATGTCGCCAAGAATATCGTTGCCGCCGGTATCGCCGAGCGATGCGAAATTCAGCTGTCTTACGCTATCGGCGTGGCCGAGCCTACCTCAATAAGCGTAGAAACCTTCGGTACGGCGAAGGTTTCCGAGCAAAGAATTACCGAACTGGTAAGGGAGCATTTCGAACTACGACCCAAAGGCCTGATCAAGATGCTTGATCTGTTACGTCCCATCTACCGCAGCACAGCTGCCTATGGGCACTTCGGGCGCGAAGAGGAGGCGTTCAGCTGGGAGAAAACCGACAGAGCGGCGGCACTCAAAGACGCCGCTGGCGTGTAATCGACATTGACAAACCGGTCGTAAGTCCGGTCGCAGGGCCGCAGGAAAGTCACGAATTAAACGGAGAACACAACCGACATGAATAGTTTATCAACACAGAAAGCAGA
>CAMYKE010000534.1 GCA_947258895.1 uncultured Pseudomonadales bacterium
GTGCAGTTCATGTCGGACGACACGCTGCTGGACGCGGTCCGCAAGGTCAGCTTTACGCTGGACAAGGGCGAGACACTCGCGCTGGTGGGCGAATCAGGCTCGGGCAAGTCGGTGACCGCGCTCTCGTTGATGCAACTGCTCCCCTACCCCGCGGCGCGCCATCCCTGCGGTAGTATCCGGCTGGACGGCAAGCAGATCATGGGGATGAACACCCGCCAGCTACAGGATATTCGTGGTAATCGGATCGGGATTATTTTCCAGGAGCCCATGACCTCGCTTAACCCGCTGCATACCCTGGAAAAGCAAATCCGCGAGGTGCTCCTGCTACATCAGCCGGGGATCACGGCGCAGCAAGCGCGTGAGCGAATCCTCGAGTTGCTGAACCTGGTTGGCATTCGGGATCCCGCTGAGCGGCTGCAATCCTTTCCCCACGAATTGTCGGGTGGCCAGCGACAACGGGTGATGATTGCCATGGCGCTGGCGAACAAGCCCGACATCCTGATCGCGGACGAACCCACAACTGCACTGGATGTGACCATTCAGGCACAGATCCTGGAGTTGCTCGCGGATCTGCAGCAGCAACTGGGAATGGCTATTCTATTGATCACCCATGACCTGAATATCGTGCGGCATTTTGCCAAACGCGTGTGCATCATGTATGCCGGGGAGATCGTCGAAGCCGGCGACACGGCTGCGGTGTTTGCTAATCCCAGCCATGACTACAGCAAGACGCTCATTAATGCGGAACCGTCGGGTAGTCCTGTGGCGCTCAGGACTGACGCTGCGCAGACGCTTGAAACCCGGGCGCTGGATGTATGGTTTCCAATCAAAAAAGGAATCCTCGGCCGCACCGTGGATTATGTGAAAGCGGCCAATGCGGTCAGCTTTGAATTGAAACAGGGGCATTGCCTGGGTGTGGTCGGGGAAAGCGGCTCGGGCAAGACTACCCTGGGCCTGGCCATTCTGCGCCTGATCAGCAGTCGCGGCGAGATCCATTTTAATGGCCAGCGGCTGGACAACCTGAGCCATGCGCAAATGAGACCGCTGCGGCGCGAAATCCAGATCGTATTCCAGGACCCCTACGGCAGCCTGAGCCCAAGAATGTCGGTGGCGGAGATTGTCGCTGAGGGCCTGTTGATTCATGACGGGGGCGATGAGCAAGATTTTGACCGGCGCGTTGTTGATGTGCTGCGCGAAGTAGGGCTGGACCCGGAGGTTCGCCATCGCTACCCCCACGAATTTTCCGGCGGTCAACGCCAGCGTATCGCGATCGCCCGGGCCCTGATCCTGAAACCCAGGGTGATTGTCCTCGATGAGCCGACCTCAGCCCTGGACCGGACCGTGCAATCGCAAATCGTTGATTTGCTGCGCGATCTTCAGGTCAAACACCAACTCAGTTATATCTTTATCAGTCATGACCTGGCGGTCGTCAAGGTACTGTGTCACGAACTGATAGTCATGCGGGCCGGGCATGTGGTGGAACAGGGCCCGGCGGAGCAACTGTTTAGTAACCCCGCTGAAACCTATACCCGGGCGCTGATTAACGCAGCCTTCCAGTAGTGCTCTGTTGCTATCGAAATCGCAGGGTGGTTTCGCTATACTTGTAAATCGTCAGCATGACAGGGTGCAATCAATTGAGCTTTGGGGGCCGTGCTCCTGACTCCCATTATCAACAATAAATAGAAGGTAAATGTATGGGTTTTTTAGCGGGGAAAAAGATACTTATTGTCGGTGTAGCCAGCAAGCTTTCCATTGCCTCCGGCATCGCCGAATCCTGTTATCGAGAAGGCGCTGAACTGGCGTTCACTTACCAGAATGAAAAGCTGAAACCCCGGGTAGAGAAATTCGCCGCCGAATGGGGATCGCAACTGGTGTACCCCTGCGATGTCGCCAATGACGATGAAATCAAGGCGGTCTTTAGCGAACTGGCGAAGGTATGGGACGGCCTGGATGGAATTGTGCACGCGGTTGGTTATGCGCCTGCACACGAGCTCGATGGCAACTATATAGACGTCACCACCCGCGAAGGCTTCCGGATCGCCCATGACATCAGTTCGTTCAGTTTCGGGGCACTGGCCCAGGCCGGCCGCTCGATGATGCAGGAGCGCAACGGCGCCCTG
>CAMYKE010000535.1 GCA_947258895.1 uncultured Pseudomonadales bacterium
TGCCCGATGAAGCCGACGAGATTCTGCGCGAACGGTATACCCCGCTGGTGAAGTATCTTTCCCACAAAACCGGCCTGCAGACCCGTCTGGTAATACCCCCGGACTACAGCGAACTGATGCATCTCTTCGCCAACCACGAGTTGGATCTCGCCTTCTTTGGCGGGCTTACCTTTGTGCAAACCTCTCGCGCGCATGGTGCCGAGCCGCTGGTGATGCGCGATGTCGACGCGCGTTTTACCAGCTGGTTCCTGGTTCGAAAAGGCGATCCGGCACAGAGCCCGACCGACCTGGGGGGCAAGAAGCTCAGCTTTGGTAACGAGCTGTCAACCTCCGGGCATCTGATGCCGCGGCATTTCCTGCAGCAAAATTTCCAGATTGTGCCCGAGGAGTTTTTCTCGGTCGTACATTATTCGGGCGCCCACGACGCCACCGTTTACAGGGTAGTTGGCGGTGAAAGCGATCTGGGTGTCGCCAATTCCGAAGTAGTCAAGCGCATGCTGGCAGACGGCCGTGTGCAGGAAAACGAATTCCGGGTTTTGTGGGAAACCCCGCCCTACGTGGACTACACCTGGGTCGTACATCGCCACCTGAACGAGAACGTAAAGACCCTCCTGCGTGACGCTTTTCTCGATATGCGTGCGGACGATCCGGTCCAGGGCGATATCCTGGCCCGGCTCAGTGCCAACTCGTTCCTGCCCGCGGGAGTCAATGATTTCGCACCACTCGCACAATTAGTGGAAGACCTCGGAATGCTGGAACCCGAGCTGCCATGATTTCATCGACCAAAACCTCATGGGCGCATGATATCCGCCGCTACATATACGAAATGCTCATCCTGCTGGTTACGTTTACGGTAGTTACCAGCGGTTATTACAAGTGGCATGAGTCTCTGACGGAAAGCCGCCGGTCGATTTCCAGCAACTACCATCGCGCCACCACCTCCTACTACCTCGTCGCGATGTCGGAACTTCGGCAGGAGCAACTTCATTTGAGCCACGATTCGGCGGCATCCCCCGACGCTGAGGCGTTGCCGGCACCCGGCATCAAGGCATGGAGTGAACACAACCATGCTGCCGGATTCTACCAGATGCAACAAAAGATTCAGTCCGGATTGCAGTTACAGCAAAGGTACGCGGACAACCGCTTCGACGCGCTGACGGCAAAGCTCGAACAGCAGCTGGCCGCCTATGAGCAAAGCAATGAGCTGTATTTGCACAGCGGCCGGCCCTCCCAGCAACTTGTCACCGACCTGGAAAATCTGCTTACATCGCTCAACCAGCTGGTAAGCCTGCATGCTATCGTTGACGATGCCCTGCTCGTCGACCTGGAGCAACTCGAACTTCGCCAGACTATCGCTTTTTACCTGTTGGCATCGATACTGCTAGGTGCGGGTCTGTTCCTCATGATCCGGAGCTTGCGGGCGATCAGCGTGATTATCGCCCAGCGCCAGCAAACAGAAGAGAAAATGCGCTACCAGGCGCATTTTGATAGCCTGACCGATCTGCCCAATCGCTTCCTGTCGCTTGACCGGCTCTCGCAGCTGCTCAAGGAGGCGTCGCGAAATGATGAACAGGCTGCCGTACTATTTCTCGACCTGGACGATTTCAAGAAAATCAATGACTCCCTTGGCCACGACACCGGCGACAAACTCCTGGTGGAGGCGGGAAATCGCATCCAGGAAGCGGTACGCAGCGGGGATACGGTCGGCCGCCTGGGCGGCGACGAGTTCATCGTCATTCTTGGCCGGGTTACGGACGTGCCGGATATCCAGCTGATCGTGGAAGACCTGATGCAGCTGCTCAGGAAGCCTTTCAGGATAGGTGCACGCGAGTTAATCATAACCGCGAGCGTCGGTATCTGTGTCTATCCCGGCGACGGTCAAGTTGCATCGGAGCTGCTGCGCAAGGCCGATGCGGCGATGTATCATTCCAAGAAGTCGGGGCGCAACACCTACTCCTTTTTTACCGAATCGATGAACCGGCAGGCCACGCGGCGGCTGGCCGTGGAAGAGCAGATCCACGGTGCGCTGGATCGCGGCGAGTTCAGTGTCGTGTACCAACCCCTGTTCGACCTCAATCGCAGTGAGATCGCCGGCGCCGAAGCCCTGCTGCGCTG
>CAMYKE010000536.1 GCA_947258895.1 uncultured Pseudomonadales bacterium
TTTTTGCAGAACACGCTGATTCCGGGTGCCTCCTGGCTGGGAAACCGGGTGTCTGTGAAATTGTAAAACATCGACTCCCGTGCCATCTCCTCGTCCGTGAAGGATACGTGGTAATCGTAATTAAAGTCGCTGCCATGTGAGGATACCCAGTTGAAGTTCCAATCCATGCGCTGCTGGTAACTGGCCAGTGTCGGCCATCGCGCCCGGGAGACTGCAACGAGGCTAATATCCCGATGGTTCAGGTGGACCACGATGCCATTGAAGTTATCGGCCCAGAATGAACAGCTGGGACAACCTTCCGGCCAGTCGGGCCCGAACATGAAGTGATAGATAATCAGCTGGCTGCGCCCGTCAAACAGGTCTGCCATTGTTTCCCGCCCATTCGGGCCCTCGAACCTGTACTCCTTGTCTACCCGGACCCAGGGTAGTGCGCGCCGCCTGGCGCTCAGGCGGTCGCGCAGGCGGGTGAACTCTTTTTCCTCCGCCAGGTGTTCCTTACGGGCAAGCAGCCATTCTTCTCGCGAAACGATCTTGGGGTGTTCCATACCGGGTTTCTCCGTATTCATGATGGGAGAACATCTTGGTACCCCGGAGCCGGGGATCAGCCTGCCCGGGTCACGGGCTTGGCCGGTCTCTTCCGAGGGGTGATGTCGAGCCCGTCCCTGAGCCTGGCCAGCGCAGAATCGTAGCGGGCCGGATCCCTGGATTTGAGTGATTTCAGCTCCGCAATCAAGCCGTCGATAGCGGTCGACAGATTCTCCTGGGAATTCCACTTGGCCTTGATCCGCTCGATATCCGCGACCATACGGGTGAATTCGCTGACAGTCCGTTGCTGCTCATCGGACAGGTTTTCCAGCCCCGGGTTCTCGACCAGGGTTACTAGCAGGTCGTTGATCTTGCCCAGTTGTTTACCGTAACTGGCGACATCCTCGATAACCTCCTGCTCGATGCGATGGTCCGAGGTGGTGACGTTGCGGATATTGATAAAACCCATCTGGGAACTGAGCGACTTTATCCAAAGCTCCCAGGGGTTGATCGCTTGCGTCACGGGGCCCGACCACGGGAAATTAATGGAATTGGGCATCTTCTGGTCTCCTCTGGAACGTGTCTGAGGGGGACAGTCTACTTAATTCAACAGGATCCACAAATACGAATCAAGTAAACTGATGCTCCCCCGGTTTGACGGAATTAAGTAAACTGTCCTTATGCACCCTCTGTCGATTCGCTGGTAGGCTCATCGACCGGCTTGCCGGTCACCAGGTGTCGCAGCATCGTATAGAACACCGGCGTAAGGAACAGACCGACCAGGGTCACGCCGATCATCCCGGAAAATACCGCGGTACCGAGCACCCTGCGCATCTCGGCGCCAGCCCCGGAGGCGATTACCAGGGGCACCACGCCAAGGATAAACGCGAAGGAGGTCATCAGGATCGGCCTGAGGCGCAGCATCGCGGCCCGGGTGGCGGCCTCATAGATCGTTTCGCCCCGGGTCTCGAGCTGGCGGGCAAATTCGACGATCAGGATGGCGTTCTTGGCGGCGAGGCCGATCAGCACCACCATGCCGATCTGGGTGAGTATGTTGTTGTCCAGCCCGCGCATCCACACGCCGAGCAGCGCGAACAGGATACACAGGGGTACGATCAGAATGATCGCCAGCGGCAGGGTCCAGCTCTCGTATTGGGCAGCGAGCAGCAGGAAGACAAACAATACACTGAGCGGGAATAGCAACAGGCCCACGTTGCCGGCTGCGCGCTCCTGGTAGGCGAGTTCGGTCCACTCGAACCCGAACCCGCTGGGCAATTGGGTTGCGGCCAGCTGTTCCATGCGATCGAGCGCTTCGCCCGAGCTGTGTCCCGCGCTGGTTGAGCCCTGCAGCTCCGTCGCCGGGTAGAGGTTGTGGCGCACTACCCGGTCCGGCCCGGCGGCATTCTCCACCCGCGCCAGCGAGCCCAGCGGCACCATCGCGCCGGTATCGCTGCGCACCCGCAACGCGGCGATATCCGCCGGTTCGAAACGGTAGGGCGCGTCGGCCTGCGCAGTCACCCGATAGGAACGGCCGAACAGGTTGAAGTCGTTGGCATAGGCCGAGCCCAGATAGACGGACAGGGCTTCGAAAATGCTCTCCACCGGCACCTTCAGCATTTCCGCCTTGGTGCGATCGATGTCCAGAAAGTAGCGGGGCGTGGCGGTGCTGAAGGTGGTAAACACACGCGTGGTTTCCGGCGCCTGATTAGCGGGCATGGCTATCCCCCAGGTCGCGCCCTCCAGGGCCTGGAGCCCGCGGCCGGCGCGGTCCTGTACCATCATCTTGAAGCCGCCCGCGTTGCCCATGCCTCGCACCGGCGGCGGGGTTACTACGAAAATCTGCGCCTCGCGGATAACGGACAGGCGTTGCGACAGCCGCGCCAGCACCGCATTTATAGAGTCGTCGGGCCCTCGCTCCGCGAAGGGTTTCAGGGGTACGAAAATCGCCCCGGCGTTGGATGCGTTGGAAAAGGTCGCCCCCGAAAAGCCGGCAAACGCCACCGCTCGCGCAGCGCCCGGGGTGTCGAGGATGATATCGGTGGCTTCCTGGATGACCGCGTCAGTGCGCTGTAGCGAAGCGCCCTTGGGCAGTTCCAGCGCGACGATCAGATAGCCCTGGTCCTGGTCCGGGATGAATCCCCCCGGCACTTTCAGTAACACCAGCACCGTGGCGGCGAGTAGCGCCAGGAACACCGCAGTGGCCATCACCGGGCGCCGGGTCACGGCGCAGACCCTGCGCCCGTACCCCTTGGACATGCGGTCGAAGCCGCGATTGAAAGCGGCGAAAAATCCACCCGCGGCAGCTTTTTGCTCCGCATCCTCCGACCTTGGCTTGAGCAGGATTGCGCACAGCGCAGGGCTCAGGGTCAGCGAGTTGAACGCCGAGATCAGCGTAGCTACGGCGATGGTCATGGCGAACTGGCGAAAGAACTGCCCGGAGATCCCGCCGAGGAATGCCGTGGGAACGAATACCGCGGCGAGCACCAGCGCCATGGCGATCAGCGCCGTGCCGACCACCACGATGGCATCGTCGACGACAATGCCGATCGCCAGCACCAGGCCAAACAGTGACAGGTTGTTCAGGGAGAAGCCGAACGCCGCCATAAACAGAAAGGTCCCGATCAGGGATACCGGGATGGCAATGATCGGGATCAGCGCCGCACGCCACGACTGCAGGAATACCAGTATCACCAGGCTTACCAGCACTACCGCCTCGAAAATGGTGATGTAGACGGCCCGCACCGATTGGGCGACGAACTCGGTCGGGTTATAGACCACGCGGTAGGCGAGGCCTTCGGGGAAAGCCTCGGAAAGCCCGGCCACCTGGTCCAGGATCTGTTCGGCGGTCTCCAGCGCGTTGCTCCCGGGGCGCTGGAAAATCGCGATGGCCACCGCGGGATTTCCGTCGAGGTAGCTGTTGGTGATGTAGTCGCGTGCGCCCAGCTCCACGCGGCCGATGTCGCCAACGCGGGTGAGACGCCCGTCCTCGCCGGTCTTGACGATCACCTGCTCGAACTCTCCCGGTTCGGTAAACCGGCCCTGGGCGTTCACGGACAACTGGAAGTCGTTGGGCAACGGCATCGGTGGAGCTCCCAGTGCGCCGCCGGAGACCTGCACGTTCTGCGCCTGTAATGCGCCTACCACGTCGCCGGCGGTCAAGCTCAGTGCGGCAAGCCGCTCGGGATCCAGCCACACCCGCATCGAGTATTCGCGGGCGCCGAATACGGTAATGTTGCCGACCCCCTGGATCCGCGCCAGCACGTCGCGGATACGGAGCAGTGCATAATTGGAAATATACAGCTGGTCAAATCGGTTGTCGGGTGATTCCAGGTGTACCACCATCATCAGATCGGGCGAGCTCTTGGCGGTGGTCACGCCCAGCCGCCGCACCTCCTCAGGCAAGCGCGGCAGCGCCACCGCGACGCGGTTTTGCACCAGCACCTGCGCGGCATCCAGGTCGGTACCGGTTTCGAAGGTAATGGTCAGCACCATCCCACCGTCGGCCGTGGAAGAGGAGGTCATGTACAGCATGCCCTCCACACCATTGATCTCCTGCTCCAGCGGCGTGGCGACGGTGTCGGCGATGGTCTCCGGGGTCGCACCCGGGTACACCGCGCGCACCTGCACGGTGGGCGGGGCGATTTCGGGGTATTGCGCCACCGGCAGGCCGAAGTAGGCAACCATCCCGGTGATCACCAGCAGGATCGACAGTACCGCGGCGAAACGCGGCCGGGCGATGAAAAAATGTGCCATTTTCATCGCTCAGCCCTCCACCGGGGTCACGGGCTGTCCCGGTCGCACGCGCTGCGTGCCCTCTACCACGATCTGCTCGTCGCGTTGCAGGCCTGCCTCGATAATGCGCATGCCGTCATCCAGGCGCCGGCCGAGCCCGACAATACGCATTTCAGCCACGTTATCGGCGGAGACCACATAGACAAAGCGCCGCGACTGGTCGGTTCCAATGGCCGAGTCCGGCACCAATAGCGCTTCGAATGGCCCCTCGCCGATCAGCCGCACGCGCGCGAACATCCCCGGTAGCAGGATCCCGTCCGGGTTCGGTACCACCGCTCGACCCTGCATCGTACCCGTGGCGTCGTCGACCCGGGTATCGACAAAATCCATGTGGCCCTGGTGCGGAAATCCCTCCTCGTCGGCCAGCTGGATACGCACCGGATTGGGGGTGTCGCGCGAACTGGGTCGCGCTCCTGCGCGGTCCAGGCGAACATAGCGCAGATAGGCGCGCTCATCGCCGGTGAAATAGACATGCACGGGATCCTGGGACACGATCGTGGTGAGCAGTGTCGCACCGGTCGTACCGCCGCTGACCAGGTTGCCCTGGGTCACCAGTTTGCGCGAAATGCGCCCGTTGATGGGGGACACGACGCGGGTGAACTCGAGATCAAGCTCCGCGGAGCGCAATGTGGCCTGCGCTGCGGCGAGTGCCGCGGCGGCTTCACTTTGACTTTCCCGACGCGCCTCAAAATCTTCCTGGGAGATCGATTTGGAGCGGATCAGGTCTTCGGCCCGGCGCAGGTTGCGG
>CAMYKE010000537.1 GCA_947258895.1 uncultured Pseudomonadales bacterium
AACTCCCTTTGCATTATCAAACCATCACCGAGCTTGCCGCCAGTGTACGAAAGGGTGACATTACCTCAACCCAACTGATGGAAAATTTACTAGGCCGTATCGATTCACTAGATGGTAAACTGAACGCCTTCAAATTAACGTGCCCTGAACAAGCGCTCGAACAGGCACGCGCAGCAGATCGGGAATTAAGCAATGGCAAGGATTTAGGTGTCCTGCACGGGATTCCTTATGCCGCCAAAGATCTGTTTGATGTCAAAGGACTGCCAACTGCGGCCGGCTCAAAACTGCTGGAAAAAAATACGGCGGCAGCGGACTGCCAGGCTATTCACAGGCTTTCACAGGCCGGAATGATTTTGTCCGGTAAAACCAACACGGTGCAATTTGCATTCAGCGGCGTTGGGATCAATCACGATCACGGCACGCCTCACAATCCCTGGAGTCAAACCCATCATATCCCCGGTGGTTCCAGCAGCGGATCGGCGGTCGCGGTGGCGGCCGGGCTGGTTCCCACGGCCCTGGGAACGGACACCGGCGGATCGGTGCGCGTTCCTGCCGCTCTTTGCGGGACGGTTGGTTTGAAAACCACGGTGGGTCGCATCAGCCGGGCAGGGATCTACCCCTTAAGCTGGACCCTGGATTCGGTGGGAGTTTTCAGCCGCGTGGTGGAAGATGCAGCTTTGGTTTATCAGTGCCTCCAGGGCCCCGATGTCAATGATGAGAGAAGTGTGGGCGTAACCCCTCACGACGTACTCAAGAAATTGAAGGAAGGGGTCAGGGGACTGCGGCTGGCTTTTGCGGAGTCCGTATTCTGGGAGGATGCCCATCCTGATGTTGCCAAGGCCGTGCGAGAGTGCGGCAAAGTATTTGAAGAGCTGGGTGCCGGTGTCGGCAGCATAGATTTCACCGAAGCTCAGGAAGCACGCGAGTTGAACCCGGGCGGTGTGATCATTGCCAGCGAAGGTTACACGCTTAACAAAAAGTGGCTGGAGGAGCATTTCGACGAACTGGATCCGGTGGTGGCGCAGCGCATGATCAAAGGCAAGGATATCAGCGCCGGTCGATACCTGCAAACCAATTATATGGCCAGACAACTGCGAGCAAAAGCCGGCCGCACCTTAAAAGACATTGATGCCCTGTTGGTGCCGACGACTCCCGTGTCCGCCAAACCGGTGGCGGAAGTCGATATCGACATGGAGAACTATCTAGCACAAAACATCTGTTATCTGCGCAACACTTCCATCGGAAATATTCTGAACTTTTGCGGCTTGAGCGTGCCGTGCGGGTTTACCGAAAGCGGTCTGCCTATCGGACTGTTGATCTATGGCAAACCGTTTCAGGAAGATGTCGTGCTGCGAGTCGGATATGCATTTCAACAGGCCACCGATTGGCACCGGCGCTTCCCGGAGCTATCATGGATTCATAACGGACAGTAATATGCAGGTGCTATAATGAGCGAAAAACCCACTTACAAAGAATTGGAACAACGGATCAAGAAATTAGAAAAAGACGCTGTTAAATGCAAGCAGATCGAGGAGGCACTGCGGGAGAGTGAGAGGAGATATAGAAACATTTATGACAATGCCCAGGTTGGATTTTATCGATCAAGGTTACAAGACGGCAAGATGGTGATGGCGAATAACCGGATGGCCGAGATGTTTGGGTATAAAAATGCAGAAGAATGTGTTTCAAAATATGTAGCCATAGATCACTATGTGCATCCGGAGATGCGAAATAAATTAATCGAGATTATGTCTGAGCATGGTAAAGTGACCAACTTTGAAGCACCTATCAGAAGAGATGATGGTTCGATCATGTGGGTTCAGTTTGCCGGTATTCTATCTTCGGAAGAAGGCTGCTTCGAGGGAGTTGCCGTTGATATTACAATAAGCAAGCTGGCTGAAATGAAGCTGCGGGAGAGCGAAGAACGATATAAGAGTTTGTTTAAAAACAATCATTCCATCATGCTTCTAATTGATCCTGAGAACGGAGAGATAGTAGATGCCAATCCAGCAGCAATCTCCTTTTATGGTTGGAGTTATCAAGAGCTCACCAGAAAAAAGATTACTGACATAAATACACTCACAAACGAACAAGTGTTTCGGGAAA
>CAMYKE010000538.1 GCA_947258895.1 uncultured Pseudomonadales bacterium
AACGGATTACTCTCCAGCCAACCTTCGACGAACTGCAATTGCAGGTGTTTGCTGCCTTTTACCGAGAGCGTTAGCTCCGGTAACGGCGTGGCGCTGCGACTGCGATGCAGGAGCGCCGCCAGGCGCAGCAGCACACAGGCGCGACGCGCAGCACGGGACTCCTTCTTGGACAGGCCCTTGAAGCGATCCGTGCGAAACTTGCGGCGATGGCCGTCTACCAGTGCCGCAAGGCGCAATTGTTCGCTACGGGAGAATCCGGGCAGGTCGGAATGCTCGACCACGTAGGCACCATGCTTGTGATACTTGCTGTGGGTAAAGGCCAGCCCGATAGTGTGCAGGCGCGCAGCCCAATCCAGGTACTGACTGTGAATTTCGTCCTCCAGTTCCCAGTCCCGGGCGACCTGCGCCAGCAGCCTGCTCGCGGTAGCCGCGACGCGCTGCAGATGCTCGGTATCCAGGCCGTAGCGCTTGATCAATGTGGTTATAGTGCGTTCCCGGACATCCTCGTGGCGAATGCGACCCATCAGGTCATACACGGCGCCCTCCCGGAGTGCACCGTCTGACACCCTCATTTCCTCGATTCCCAGCGCCTCGCTCAATTCATGCAACACGACCAGGCCACCGCTAAAAACGCGGGCGCGGGCTTGCTCCAGGGACCAGCGCTTGGCGATCGCGTCCACCGTGCCTGCCTCGACCACGGCATCACGTAAACGCTGCAGGCCATCCAGGGTGATGTGCTCTGTACTCCAGCCTTCCTGGATAATGGCATCCCGAACCGCCTTGATCGATCCCGAGGCGCCAATTACCCCTGCCCAACCGGTCTCGCGAAACGCGGCGCAAATCGGTTCGAGCTTCATTTTCACGGCAATTCCCGCCTTGCGCAGGCGTTTTTCATCGACAATGCCATCGTTGAAGAAACGCCGCGTCATCCCCACGCAGCCCATCGAGAGGCTCTCGAGCCTGACCGGCTCGAAGCCCTCGCCAATGATAAATTCGGTGCTGCCGCCACCGATGTCGATTACCAGCCACTGCCCCTGATCCAGCGCGCCGGTGTGTGCCACGCCGAGGTAAATCAGGCGAGCCTCTTCGACGCCGCTGATTATTTCCACGGAATGGCCCAGCGTCTGCTCCGCCCTGGCCACAAAGCTTGCGCCGTTGCGCGCCTGGCGCAGGGTGTTGGTGCCCAGAATGCGTACGTGCTGCGGCGCCAGGTCGCGCAGGCGTTGGCCAAAGCGGGCCAGGCATGCCAGCGCCCGCTCCTGGGCCTCTTCGGATATTCGGTCCTTGTCATCCAGCCCGGCCGCCAGCTGCACCATTTCGCGCATCTTGTCCACGACCAGCAATTGGCCTTCGACAGGACGGGCGATAATCATGTGGAAACTATTGGATCCAAGATCGATAGCGGCAATGTAGTCGGAGGCCATGGCGATATTTTTTTTATAGTAGTGGGCGATACGGCAAAGGGTAAAAGCCCATCGCGTAAAAGTCCAGATTTATGATCACTCCAAAAGTATATGCGCGCCAGGCGGGGTGGCAGCGAAACACGTCCGTTACGGCGAAAATGACCGGAAAAGCAGGCGGTACCTTTTCCCGTCAGCCAGGCGCTCTGTCACCGCCTGGCATATAGCATAAGTACAGCCGGCACTGCGCTACGCGTCTGGCGCTCAGCGCAGAATCACTGCCCCTTCGCCTGGTTACAGGTTTAACGCCCGTAGCGGCGCCAGCCGGTCCTGCCGATGGTGAAGATTATCAACACCGCCACCACCAGCAACCCCATATGCCCGGCCTCATGCAGTAACCCGGTTTGCACCCCGTGGCCGGGATGGGCGAGTACCTGAAGCGGGAGCATGGCTACAACGATTGCGATCAACTTTTTGGTCATGAATGATTCCTAACTAACGGTTTCCTGAATGGGGGCAAGCATCCCGGCTTCGATGATAAATTCGCTGATTTCATCGAGGCCGGTGCCCAGTTTCAAATTGGTAAAAACGAACGGCTTGGTGCCGCGCATTTTTTTGGTGTCCCGATCCATCACTTCGAGGGAGGCGCCGACCAGCGGAGCCAGATCGGTCTTGTTAATCACCAGCAGATCGGATTTGGTGAT
>CAMYKE010000539.1 GCA_947258895.1 uncultured Pseudomonadales bacterium
CAGGTATGCTGGAGGTTGGCTGTGATTCGGGGACCTCGGAATGAAACGAGATTTTGGTTTTTGGGCGATTCAGGTTCCAGGTTGGCTTCTTTTTTGTTACCTCTTATACGCTCAGGCAATTCCCGCGTTTGATTACGACCAAGGAGTTGCCATGGGCACACAGGAGTCTGCGGAATCGATTTCGGCCGTGGGTGTCGCATTTTGGTATGGCTTCGCATTGGCTGACCTTGTGGTCTACATCCCTTTGCTTGCGCTCGGTTTAGTCGGTTATTGGACAAACAAAAAATGGGGAATAATCACCCTGTCATCCGCACTGGGGATCACAGTTTATTGGCCTATGGTTAGCCTGGCTGCCATCGCTTCGGCACGAAATGCACCGGGCTGGAATTTGTCGGATGAGACAGCCTATTGGGTGGTATTGCCTTTGATTGCGATCTGGGGTGCTTGGGGGCTCTTGCGGATGGTTCAAACGAAATAGCGTCTGCTTCAACTTGGCATCCGTAATTTGCCTACTTGTGGAACCCGTTTCATTTCTCTTCGCTTTAGTTGCTAAGAACCCTGAGGCGAAGCCCATGCGCCAATTGCTGGACAGCTTGCAGCGTGCGCCAATACAGTGCTCATATGAGCGATGGAGCTGAATTCTGGAACAAACGCGCCGGGAAATACGCCCAGAGGCCTGTTACCGACCAAGCAACTTATAACAAAAAGCTGGAAATTACGCGTACTTACTTTCGGGACGACTCGGAAGTGCTCGAAATAGGCTGCGGAACAGGGTCCACGGCGCTGGCACATGCACCTTACGTCAAACGAATTCTTGCGACAGACATTTCGCCGGCAATGATCGACATCGCCAGGGACAAGGCTGAAGCCGCGAAGCTCGACAATGTTACGTTCGAAACCCGAGCCTTCGGAAGCCGCGATATTAAAGAATCCAATTACGACGTCATCTTGGCGCTCAATCTCCTGCACCTACTCGAAGATCCGCAGGCTGCCATCGCGGCCGCTTATCGAGGCCTGAAGCCGGGTGGTGTCTTTGTCACAAGTACCGCATGCATCGGCGACATGTCCTGGTATTTCAGGATCATCGCCCCTATCGGTCACTTTTTTGGTCTCATCCCGCTCATCAAAGTCTTTACGCAAGCCCAACTGGTACAGAGCGTCATCGAGGCCGGGTTCGAAATTGATCAGGAGTGGCTGCCAAAGAAAAACGCGGCTGTGTTCATCGTCGCCAAGAAAACGATGATGTGATTCTGTCGAGAGTGCCACCAGCTTTAGCGACTGTTTATAGCTAAAATTTTTCGGCCTGTTCTCAAGTTTTAAAATTGAACAAAACTCCAAATTCTCTTTTTGGCCGTTAGCTGCTTCCGACCCGAGGCGGCCATTGACGTGATTTTGCATCCGCCATTAAGGTTGTGAGGTATGCACTCACAAGATCCTCATTTGGCATTCAAATGGCCCGTTTCGGTCGAGAAAGTTATCGCAGTTCCTTCGCAGGAGGTTTGGAGCGTGATTTCCCAGCCCGGAAATCTTGAACCTTGCCATCCGTTTTGCGCTAGTAATCCGGTCCAGGTCTGGCCTGGGCCGGATTCAAAGGATGAAGTCCACTACCTCAGTGGCTGGATTTATCAGCGCCGCTTTCGCGAATGGATTGAAGGAATAGGCTATGACCTCGAAATTGGAAGAAGCGGCGGCGGCAAGTCGTCAGTGTCCTGGCGGATAGCGTCGATCGACGATCACCGTTGCGCGCTCCGTATAACGGTTTATCCACACGCTCTTCAAAGCCTCCCGATTGTCATCCGATGGGCACTACATGCACTGTGGCTTCGCCCACGGCTCCGGAGCTACCTGGATTCTGTTGTGAGAGGGTTTGAATGGTATGTGGTCCATCGCAAGCCAGTTCCGAGGAACGCGTTCGGCAAGCACCCCTGGTTTTCGGCCCGGGAACCCTGATCCGGCTGACGATTTCGCTACATCCGCTCCTGGCCGTTAGCCGCCCCTGGCCGTTTGATAAGCTCACTGACTGGTAATGACCCAAAGCTGACGTTGCAATGCCGCCCGTCGCGGTTGTTGCTGGCAAAGCTCTGGCGCAGACGATCCTGG
>CAMYKE010000540.1:0-4043 GCA_947258895.1 uncultured Pseudomonadales bacterium
CAGCCGAAGACGGAGTCACGCGTCTTTCCGCTCCGCGAATTGCCGCCGGAAGAACCCGCACCTTCCGGCCGCGCCTACGGTCTGCTCATTACGGAAGAGGATGCGTCGCCCGAAACGCTGGCTACCAACCACCAGCCCCGTTCCGTGCTCGGCGTTGTTGCGACATCGCAGCGCTCCCCGCTCCCGGTTAGCAAGCAGGCCGACCAATTCGCGACGGGCGCTATGACCGATGCTTTGCGGCGCTCCACCCAGCATTTTGCAGTCGACGGCCAATTCGCGAAGACGGCTGACTGGAATAACTTGCTGACAGAATGGGCACTAGAAAATAACTTCAGAACGATTGTCACCGCTTACGCTCCCGTAGGCCCCGTCGCCGAAATGCTGGCAGCAACCAGGCTGCATCTGCAGAATCAGGGCATCGAGCTTATACAGGTACGACGCCAATACGACAGCGTTACCTGGCCACACGCGCAGAAAGGCTACTTCAAGCTGAAAGCAGCGATTCCCGAGCTACTGACTTCATTGGGTATCGAGACACAAGAAGAGCGATTCGCGGAGCGTAGCGAAGCGGTTTAGAAAAGGGTCTTTCCGTCAAGGCATTAGTGTGCGCAGTTCCGCAGCCAGTTCAAACCCGCTAGTGAACGCCGCTTCGACCCGTCCGTGCCGGAACCAGTCGCCGCAAGCCGCAAGTTGTTTCGCAGGGTCAATCAGAAACGGTATGCCCTCCTGGTTGTCGACATTCGCGTAGCGCCAACGTTGGAGTCGGCAAAGCGATGCTGCACCCGAACATAAGCCCGGATGATCTGGCCGCATTGCAATATACGGGAGGAACCACCGGTGTTGCCAAGGGCGCGATGCTGACCCACGCCAACCTCGTGAGCAACATGAAGCAATTGCTCGCACACGCCCCGGCGATATTTAGTGAGCGCAGCCAGATCAGCGCCGCGCCCCTGCCGCTCTACCATATCTATGCGTTCAATATACATCTGCTATGTACCTTCAGCACCGGCAATCACAGCGTGCTGATCGCCAATCCCCGCGACATCGGCTCGATCATAAAGGAATTCAAGCGCTACCAAATAACCACCTTCGTGGGACTGAACACGCTTTATAATGCCTTATTGGCAGACAAGGAATTTTGCGCGCTGGACTTTTCCAGCCTGCAATTCTGTTCTGCCGGGGGCATGGCCTGTTCCTGCGATACGGTGAGCCGCTGGCAGCAACTGACCGGGCGCGAGATCATGGAGGGTTATGGTTTGACGGAGACGTCACCGGTGATCGCAGGAAACCCGGTTGGCGGGGTGCGAGTCGGCACGGTTGGCTTACCGGTACCCGATACCGAGTTGAAGATCGTCGACGATAATGGCACAGAAGTCGGTGCCGGAGAATCCGGCGAACTGTTGGTGAGGGGACCGCAGGTAATGCGCGGTTACTGGCAGAGCCCCGAAGAAACCGCCGAGGTGCTGGACGCAGATGGGTGGCTGAAAACCGGGGACATGGCGGTGCTGGAGGATGGCTATTTGCGGATTGTCGATCGCAAGAAGGACATGATTCTGGTGTCCGGCTTCAATGTCTATCCCCACGAGGTGGAAGAGGTGGCGTGCATGCACCCGCTGGTAGTGGAGTGCGCCGCCATCGGGGTGCCGGACGAACAATGCGGCGAGGCGGTCAAACTGGTGGTGGTGCGCAGCGACCTGAAACTCACCGAACATGAGCTCCGGAGTTTCTGCCGCGAGCGGCTCACCGGCTATAAAATACCCAAACACATCGAGTTTCGCACCGAGCTGCCCAAATCCAACGTCGGCAAGATCCTGCGTCGTGAACTTCGTGAACAGGAAGCGGGGAACGAACCAGCAGGTGACGAATAGGCAGGTGTAGTTTTTATTGCCGCCTGCGGCTTTGTAATTGACACTTGGAAAACACCCGGCGTGTCCCTACAATAGCCCTCCGCATTTGTGACGCCAAAATCATGACCAAAGCACTCGTAATCAGAGACTTGCAAAAGACCTACCCGAACGGGGTGGAAGCACTGCGGGGTATCGACCTGGATGTAAACCAGGGCGATTTTTTTGGCCTGCTGGGTCCCAATGGTGCCGGAACAAGACCGCCGGAACGGTTTCAGTCTTCGGTTATGATATAGATGCCGATTTTTCCCAGGCGAAGCGCCATTTGGGCGTGGTTCCGCAGGAATTTAATTTCAACCAGTTTGAGAAGGTCTTCGATATCGTCGTCACCCAGGCAGGCTACTACGGGATCCCGCGACAACTGGCGACCGAGCGTACCGAAAAATACCTGCGCCAGCTCGGCCTGTGGGATAAGCGCTCGGTTACCTCGCGGACCTTGTCCGGGGGCATGAAACGCCGCCTGATGATTGCCCGCGCGCTCGTCCAGGAGCCGCAGATACTGATCCTGGACGAGCCGACCGCCGGGGTGGATATCGAGTTGCGGCGATCCATGTGGGACTTTCTGCGCGAGATCAATGCTGCCGGCACTACAGTGATACTCACCACCCACTACCTGGAGGAGGCGGAGAGCCTGTGCCGCAACATCGCCATTATCGATCATGGCGTGATCATCCAGGCCTCCAGTACTCGCGATCTGATCCGCCAGCTCCATATCGAGACCTTTATCCTCGATACGGATGCAGCTCTCGAGGCTGCCCCGCAGATCGAGGGCTACGAGCTAAGACTTAGCGATCCGACGACCCTGGAAGTCGTGATCGGTCCGGAGCAGGATCTCAATACCGTATTCGAGGCATTGAGCGAGCAGGGGATCACGGTCGGCAGCATGCGCAACAAGGCCAACCGGCTCGAAGAATTGTTCGTGTCGCTGGTAAACCGGAACAACAAGGCCGCTGTATGACCCCGCAAGAACTGTACGTCGCATTTAGTACTATCGTCATCAAGGAAGTCCGGCGCTTTGCCCGCATCTGGGTGCAGACGCTGATTCCCCCGGCCATCACGATGGCCCTGTATTTTGTGATATTCGGCAACCTCATCGGCCGTCGCATCGGCGAAATGGGCGGCTACGATTACATGTCCTTTATCGTGCCGGGTCTGATCATGATGTCCGTAATAACCAACTCCTACGCCAATGTCGTGTCATCATTTTACGGCGCCAAGTTCCAGAGCCAGATTGAGGAACTGCTGGTGTCGCCGACGCCGAATTACGTGATTCTGACGGGCTATATCGTCGGCGGCGTCGCGCGTGGCCTGGCGGTGGGCTGCATCGTGACAGTACTGTCGTTGTTCTTTACCAAATTGAGCGTCGCCCATGTGGGTATCACGATTTTGAGCGTGTTGATGACCGCGATCCTGTTTTCGCTGGGCGGGTTTATCAATGCCATCTATGCCAAGAGCTTCGATGACATCTCGATCATCCCCACCTTCGTGCTCACGCCATTGACCTACCTTGGTGGCGTGTTTTATTCGATCGATTTATTGCCCGATTTTTGGCGCGACGTGTCGTTGTTCAACCCCATCGTCTACATGGTCAATGCCTTCCGTTACGGAATTCTGGGAATCTCGGATATCAGCCTGGTAACCGCCTTTTCGGTGGTCGGGTTGTTTGTGGCGGTATTGTTTGCCTTCAGCCTGTACCTGTTGAAGCACAGCAAAGGGCTGCGCAGCTAGTCGGATGTCCCGGGCAGACAATGATATGCAGGGCTCGCCCCAGCGGTCGCCGTTAGGCAAGGAGACCAGCTATCGAAGCCGGTATGCGCCGGAATTGCTATATCCCATGCCGCGCGCCACCAGCCGGGCGCAACTGGGCCTGGGCGAGGCACTGCCCTTCGTTGGCGAGGACCTCTGGACCGCCTATGAAATTTCCTGGCTGAGCGAGAAGGGCAAGCCGCAGGTAGCGGTCGGCGAGTTTTCCGTGCCCGCGGCGTCCCCCCAAATCATCGAATCCAAATCCCTCAAGCTCTATTTGAATTCCTTTAACCAGAGCCAGTTTGACTCGCTGGCCACGGTGCAGGCGACGATCAGCCGGGATCTGAGCGCGGCGGCGGGTTGCCCCGTAGCGGTGCAACTGGCGCCGGCGCC
>CAMYKE010000540.1:4061-4838 GCA_947258895.1 uncultured Pseudomonadales bacterium
ATCGATGACCTCGATATCGAGGTACGTGACTACGACTACGCTCCACGATATCTGGCAATCCGGCCCGGCCGCAGGATTACCGAACAGCTGGTGAGTCATTTGCTAAAATCCAATTGCCCCGTCACCGGGCAACCGGACTGGGCGAGTGTTTACATCGACTACGCCGGAGCCCCGCTCGACCGGGAGGGTTTGTTGCGTTACCTTATTTCCTTCCGTGAACATGCCGAGTTTCACGAGCAGTGTGTCGAGCGAATATTCGTTGACTTGATGGCGCTGGGACTGGAGCGACTTACCGTGGCCGCACGCTACCTGCGCCGTGGTGGACTGGATATCAATCCGGTGCGTTCCACAGAAAACGACTACCGAATCGTGACCCGAACCGGGCGTCAATAAAGCCGGGTATCAGAGTAACGTGGTTTGTTACCACCGAGCAGAAACAAATAGTTAGAGAGTTTATTTATGGAAATTTTGAACAGTATCCAGTCGCGCGTATCCTGCGCCCTGCTGGACAGCCCCGGTCCAACCCCGGAACAGTTGCAGGAACTGATCAAAGCCGGTCTGCGCGCTCCTGATCACGGCCGCCTGACGCCCTGGCGATTCCTGGTGGTCGAGGGCGACGCCCGGGACCGGTTTGGCGATTTATTGGCGGCAGCGGCCAAAGCCGAGCAGCCGGGTTTGTCCACCGATGAACTGGGCAACATCAAGCGCAAGGCGCACCGTGCGCCAACCATACTCATCGTCATTGCCAAGGTGCGGGAGCATCCCAAGGTGCCGAAG
>CAMYKE010000541.1:0-968 GCA_947258895.1 uncultured Pseudomonadales bacterium
CCCGGGGAGGACATCTACCTGCACCTGGATACCAGTTTGCAGCAGGTTGCAGAGGAGGCACTGGGTGACCGGCGTGGCGCAATCGTTGCGATCGACCCCCGTTCCGGAGGCATCCTCGCCCTGGTCAGCAGGCCGAGCTTCGATCCCAACCTGTTTGTCACCGGTATCGATACACGCTCTTACGGTGCGTTGCGAGACTCACCCGACCTGCCGTTATTCAATCGCGCCCTGCGGGGTCAGTATCCGCCGGGCTCTACGATCAAGCCGTTCGTTGCGCTGGCCGGGCTGGAAAGCGGTAATACCGATTGGCAGCGAGAAATTTTTGATCCGGGCTTTTACCAGCTTAAGAAGGACGGCCGTTTGTACCGGGATTGGAAAAAGTGGGGGCACGGCCGGGTCGATTTGAACCTGGCGCTGGTGCAGTCCTGCGACACCTATTTTTACGATCTTGCGCATCGCATGGGTGTGGATGCGATGCATGACTTCCTCGCCCGATTCGGCTTTGGCCAGCGCACCGGGCTGGATGTTGCAGAATCGCTAAGTGGCATATTGCCATCCTCTACCTGGAAGAAGATGGCGGTTGGCGAGCCCTGGTACACCGGGGACACGCTCAACGCGAGCATCGGCCAGGGCTTTATGCTGACGACGCCTTTGCAATTGGCGACGGCGACGGCGGTACTGGCCAATCGCGGCGGCTGGTTTCAGCCGCGCCTGATGCGACGCATTGCGGAGCATTCGGATACGCCGGCGCAACGCCCGGAGGGGCGTGAGTTGAAGCCGCTGGAAGACCTGACCCTGGGCGACTCTGAAAACTGGCGGCGCATTATCGCGGCCATGGAAGAGGTGGTGCACGGTGAGCGCGGTACCGCGAAGGGGATTAGCAAGGATCTTGGCTACCGGATAGCCGGCAAGACCGGCACCGCGCAGGTGATCGGCATCAAGCAGGATGAGGAATACGATGCGAAAAC
>CAMYKE010000541.1:973-3980 GCA_947258895.1 uncultured Pseudomonadales bacterium
CCACGCGCTGTTCATTGCGTTCGCCCCGGTACAGGAACCCAGCATCGCACTGGTTGTGATTGTCGAGAACGGCGGCGGCGGGGGTGCGACGGCCGCCCCGGTGGCCCGCCGGGTACTGGATGCATGGATCGAGAGTGGGGAGACCGGTTGATGGCCAACCAAGATTTCATCAGGCAGCTGCCCTATGCGGCCCAATCGTTCGACCGCAAGCAGGATTTCTGGACGCGCATTCATATCGACTGGCAGCTGTTGTTATTACTGATAGCTTTGGCGGGTGTCGGCCTGCTGGTGCTCTACAGCGCCAGCGGCCAGGATATCGAGCGCGTCTACCGGCAGGCAACTCGAATTGGGGTGGCGTTTGCGGTGATGATAGTGTTTGCCCAGATCAGCCCGCACCACTATCGTCGCTGGTCATTGCCGCTGTTTATTTTCGGGCTGATGTTGCTGCTAGGCGTGTTGTTTGCCGGGGTCGGCGCAAAGGGCGCCCAGCGCTGGCTGCAACTGCCCGGACTGCCTCGCTTCCAGCCTTCGGAGATCATGAAAATTTCGCTGCCCATGATGCTGGCCTGGTATTACGCCGATCGCCGCCTGCCGCCACGCCTCAAACATGTTGCCATGGGCGTCGTTTTCCTGGCCATCCCGACCCTGTTGATCGCCAGGCAACCCGATTTGGGCACCGCCCTGTTAATCGCTGCGTCCGGTATGTTCGTCCTCGTGTTTGCGGGCATTCCATGGAAGCTGGTTGGCACCCTGGCGGTGCTCGCCACGGCGAGTCTGCCGCTGCTGTGGTCGCTTCTTAAGGAGTACCAGCAACGCCGGGTGTTGACCTTCCTGGATCCGGAGCGCGATCCGCTCGGTGCCGGCTGGAACATCATTCAATCCAAAACGGCTATCGGCTCCGGTGGCTTTCGCGGTAAAGGCTGGCTGGAGGGCACCCAGTCCCACCTGGATTTCCTGCCCGAGAGCCACACGGATTTCATTATCGCAGTGTTTGCCGAGGAGTTTGGTTTTATCGGCTGCGTGCTGTTATTATTTCTCTACTTTTTGATTGTGACCCGCTGTTTGCTTATTGCGACGCGCGCCGATGATACCTATGGACGGCTGCTGGCGGGGAGCCTGACGCTGACTTTTTTCTTTTATTTTTTCGTCAATATAGGTATGGTTACGGGCGTTTTGCCGGTGGTAGGTTTGCCCCTTCCCCTGATGAGTTATGGCGGGACATCGATCCTTACGCTCTGCATCGGCTTCGGCTTGTTAATGTCAATCCAGACACATCGCAAACTACTCCCAAGGTGAACCGTTGCTAGCATGGTATTCAGGTTGGTTAATTGCATGAAACAAAGCATCAGGAACCTGCTATTGGGCTGGTCGATGATTGCCGCTGCGCATACCGTGGCAGGAGACCGGGTTGATTATTCCGAACATCCCGGCGCCGATGCCTTTATCCAGCGAATGGTGAGCGAGCACGGTTTCGATCGGACCTATCTTGAAGAGCTTTTCAGTAAGGCGATCTACAAAGACCGGATTATCGAGTTGATGACGTCGCCGGCGGAGGCCAAGCCGTGGCGGGAATACCGGCCTATCCTGGTTACCGAGCAACGGGTCAAGCAGGGTCAGGTGTTCATGCGCGAGAACATCAAGGCGCTGGAGCGGGCCGAGGCCATGTTTGGTGTGCCGGCTGAACTGATCGTCGCGATCATTGGTGTAGAGACTCGTTATGGCCGGGTCACCGGCGGTTTCCGGGTGCTGGATGCACTGTCGACACTGGCCTTTGACTACCCTCGGCGAAGCAAATTCTTCAGCAAGGAACTGCGGGAATTCCTGATTTTTACGCGCGACGAGAAAATAGACCCGACCGGACTGAAGGGATCCTACGCCGGTGCCATGGGGTATGGTCAATTCATGCCGAGCAGTTATCGCGCCTACGCAATTGACTTTGACGGCGATGGTCGAAAAGATGTGTGGGGCAATCCGGTCGATGCGATAGGCAGTGTTGCGAACTACTTTCATCGCCATGGCTGGAAACCGAACCAACCGGTCACAAGCCGGGCGAAGCCCTCCGGAGCTACCCGTCCGGGCGCGGGAGACGCTCCCTACCCTGGTCATACCCTGGCGGAAATCCTGGCTGCGGGCATCGCCGCGGAACAACAGTTCTCCGGGGAGCAGCCCGCGACGCTGATGAAATTTGAGGCAGTTGATGGTGATGAATTCTGGATTGGGCTACATAATTTTTATGTGATCACGCGCTACAATCACAGCTCCCTATACGCGATGGCGGTCTACCAGTTAAGCCGTGAAATTGGCAAGCAACAATATGCAATCCGCTAGAACCCACCTTCTGCACCAGACTCTGCCCCGGGCGTACCGCGTGACGACGAAAAGCGTGCTGGTTGCATTGCTGGTGCTGTTTGTGCACGGCTGCAGTAACTTTACCCCGGTTGCGCCGCCTTCGCGCTACCAACAGCACCAGGATTCGGCGCCGCTGGGCACCCGGGACCTGGCCAAGGTACCGGATGCAGTGCCCCGGGTCGAACCGCTCAGCAAAGGCGGTAACAAAAGCCCCTACCGGGTGCGTGGTAAATCCTATCAGGTGTTGCCTACGGCGCTGGGTTACAGCACGGTGGGCAAGGCCTCCTGGTACGGTGCCAAATTTCATGGCCACCTGACGTCAAACGGCGAGATCTATAACATGTTCGGGATGTCCGCTGCGCATCGCACGTTGCCGCTCCCCAGCTACATCGAAGTTACAAACCTCGATAATGAGCGTAAGGTAATTGTACGGGTAAATGATCGAGGCCCGTTTCACGGCGAACGGGTGCTGGACCTGTCCTACGCTGCCGCGGTTAAACTTGGGTTTGACAAGAGAGGCACCGCTCGCGTTCGTATTAGCAGCATCGATCCGATTACCTGGAACCGAAGTCGCTACGCGCAATCTTCCGGCGGCGAAATCTATTTGCAGGCGGGTGCATTCTCAAGCCCTGCCTCGGCGGTAGAACTAACCCGGCCG
>CAMYKE010000542.1 GCA_947258895.1 uncultured Pseudomonadales bacterium
TGTTCGAGTTTTTCCCAGCTGTCTGAGGCCATGTTTTTGACGCCCGAACTCGCCTTTTTCTTGCGCTTCTTGCTCACGTCTGCTCCTTAACATTTACCGGTCGGATCACCCGTGCTTCTGCTGCAGGTGCTGCGGGCCCTGCGGTGTGCCGCCGGTCAGCTGCGGATCAGCGGCGCCGGACTTGCGAGTCAGCCCAAGGCGGGCTGGCTACGGATGCGAAAGACCGGTTGCGGCATTGCAATAAAGCTAAGGATACCACCAAATTCGACCCCCTGACGGGGCCTGTCGCACGCTTTGGTCAGCGACCGACCAGGGCGCTGTGGCCATTCAGGTGTGCCGCGACGACGCTGGGGTCGGGCCGCTCTCCCCACGGCCCCATGAGGGTCGCCAGCAGCAGCTTTTCGAACTCGCCGCGGAAGCGGGAAATGATCGCTTCAGGGTCGCCAACCCGCTTGCGATCGGCGATCAGGCCAAACTGCACCTGGCCGTTGTAGCTCAGGATGCTGACGCCGAGACCGATGCCGCGCGAGGACGGCACCCAGTACATCTGTTGCGCAATCCTGCAGCCAGCGAAATACAGGGGCTGCCGGGGCCCGGGCACATTGGTCATAACCAGCGATGCCTTCTGGCTAAGAAGTTCAAGGGCCGCCCTCTGCACCTGAACCGGTCCGAGTCCGAGAGCCCCGAGCAAGAGGTAGGTGGCTAGCGGCTGCCGGGACGTCTTCAGCCGCTGCATGTTTTCGTGCACCTTGTACAGGCGCTCCAGTGGGTTGCGAATGCCGATCGGCAGATCAACCAGCACCAGGCCGAACTGGTTTCCCAGGCCGGGAGCGTCTTCGAGGGGCCGCAGATTGACCGGCACGGCCGCGCGAATCACGAGCCCCCGGACATCTTCACCCTGAGCAGACAGGTAGTTGTGGAGGGCGCCGCTCGCGGAAGACAGGAGCACGTCGTTCACGGTGCAGCCGAGTGCTTTGCCGACCGTCTTGACTTCCTCCAGGGGCAGCGGTTCGGCCCAGGCCACCTGTTTGCGCGCACCGAGCGGGCCCTTGAACGAGGTCTCCGGGTCGCTTTCCAGCAAGGCCAGCTTGGCCAACTCCGCGGCGAAATCCACGCCCGCCTTGAAGTACCCTGCCGCAATGCCCGGGTCCTGCACCATGTGCAGGCTGTTCTTCCAAAGTTCGGCACCAAGCTTGAGCGAATGAGTGACCAGTTTCGCCCCCGGCAGAGCGCCTATGCCGGATGCAGGACCTCTGGCTGCGGGAGTCGGCGCCGGGGCGGCGTCGCTGCCGTCTGCAGTCTCGGTCATGGCCATCATGACCTGGATCAGCGCGATCCCGTCCGCATAGGCATGATGGATGCGTACGATGATGGCGGAGCCACCCTCGTAGTTCTCTACCAGGTGGAATTGCCACATGGGTTTCCACGGATCGAGCGGCGTGCTGGCAAGTTCGCTGACCAGCTTCTGCAGCTCGGTCTTGTCGGCTTTGCCGGGCAGCGCGGTGCGCTGTATGTGGGCGTCGATGTCGAAGTGCGGGTCCTCGGTCCAATACGCCGAAGCCATGTCGCGGCCGGCACGCTGCCTGAAACGGCGGAACCTGAGGAAACGCTCGCGCAGCACTTTCTTGACGCGCGCGTAACGCACCCGTTCCTCGAACATCATGACGCCGGTGATCATCATCAGGTTCGTGCGGCGTTCCATGCGCAGCCAGGCCGTGTCTACGCTGGACATGCCCTCGCGCCCGGGGATCAAGTTCTCGAGGATCATAAGCTGCCGTTGCGGTTACCATTGCCGGGAGTCAGGGTTTTCCAAGCTAACATTAAGTATTTCTCCGCACAATCCGGACGCTGAAGATGACGGAAGTTAATTATTCGACGCACGCGCGGGGCAGGGCAGCACTGCTCCAGCAACTGGCGCGGCTGCAGGAAATGGATCGCAGCGTTATCGAGCGCGGTGGGCGCAGCCCGGGGGCCAGGCTGCTGGCGCTGTGGCAGGTGCGTCGGCTTGCGGCGACTTATGCGGATCTTGCCCACGACCACCGCTATGCAGAGGCGATGCGCTTCTTCATGGACGATCTGTAT
>CAMYKE010000543.1 GCA_947258895.1 uncultured Pseudomonadales bacterium
CTATAAGGTACAGGCAGGGGATGTGGTTGCGATCCGTGAGAAGGCGAAAAATCAGTTGCGAATTAAATCGTCCCTGGAGCTTTCTGCGCAACGCGGAACCCCCGAATGGATAGAAGTAGATGCCAGCAAGATGGAAGGCCGGTACAAGGCCATGCCGGATCGCAGCGAGTTGCCTGCTGAAATCAACGAAAGCCTAATTGTTGAGCTTTACTCCAAGTAATCGAAAAAATACAGGTACACTTATGCAAACTCAAGTCCTAGAGTTTTTAACGCCCAAGCATATCCAGGTTGAAGAGCTGGGTGATAACCGTGCCAAAGTGATTCTAGAGCCCTTTGAGCGTGGTTTCGGGCATACCCTGGGTAATGCGCTCCGGCGCATCCTGCTGTCCTCGATGCCTGGTGCCGCAATTGTTGAAGTAACCATTGACGGTGTGCAGCATGAATACAGCACTATCGAAGGGGTCCAGGAGGATGTGATCGATATCCTGTTGAACCTCAAGGGTGTTGCAATCTCGATGGAGAGCAATGAGACGGTGACTTTGACCCTGAACAAAAGCGGCGCAGGCGCCGTTACCGCCGGTGACATCGAGCTGGTGAACGATATTGAAATTGCCAATCCGGACCACGTGATTGCCAACCTGAACCCCAAGGGTTCATTGAACATGACCGTCAAGGTCGCCAAGGGGCGCGGCTATGAAGCTGCGGATACCCGGCTGGGCGATGGCGAGCAAAAAACCATCGGCAGCCTGCAACTGGACGCAACGTACTCGCCGATTCGCCGTATGGCGTATGTGGTGGAAAGCGCCCGCGTTGAGCAGCGCACCGACCTCGATAAATTGATTCTGGACATCGAATCGGATGGCACCACCGATCCGGAAGAATGCATCCGTCGTGCAGCGACCATTTTGCAGCAGCAGCTGGCCGCTTTTGTCGACCTGCAGGCCGATAAGGAGCCTGAACAGGAGGAGTTCGAGGAACAGGTCGACCCGATCCTGTTGCGACCGGTAGATGACCTGGAACTCACGGTACGCTCCGCCAATTGCCTGAAGGCAGAAAACCTGTACTACATCGGTGACCTGATTCAGCGCACCGAGGTGGACTTGCTGAAGACCCCCAACCTGGGCAAGAAGTCACTCACTGAAATCAAGGATGTTCTCGCCGCCAAGGGTTTGTCATTGGGAATGCGCCTGGAAAACTGGCCACCCGCCAGTCTCAAGAACGATGACCGGGTATTGGCCAAAAGAGATTAATCAGTTAAGAAACTGCGAATTTAGGAATTATTCAAATGCGTCATCGTAAAAGTGGTCGTCAGTTAAACCGCACCAGCCCGCATCGCCAGGCCATGTTCAGGAATATGGCAGCGTCTCTGGTAGAGCATGAAATCATCAAGACCACTCTGCCCAAGGCGAAAGAGTTGCGTCGCGTCGCGGAGCCCCTGATTACCCTGGCGAAAAGCGACTCCGTCGCAAACCGCCGCCTGGCGTTTGATCGCCTGCGCAACAAGGCCACGGTTGGCAAGTTGTTTACCGAGATCGGCCCACGCTATGCGCAGCGACCGGGAGGCTATACCCGGATCCTCAAGTGCGGGCTTCGGGCAGGTGATAATGCTCCAATGGCCTACGTGGAACTCGTCGATCGTCCGCAGCCGGAGTATACGGAAGTCGAAGGCGAGTTGGAGACTGAAGGCTAAGCAGCGTAATCGACAACGCCTATAGATGAGTTGCCTGTAGAAAACGCCGAGCCATGCTCGGTGTTTTCGTATCTGGCAATCGAGCTTGCAACCTGTTACCCGGAGAATAGCAATGAATTCTTTTATACCGCCGCAGCGTACGCTGATGGGCCCCGGCCCTTCCGATGTCCCGGAGCGCATTCTCAATGCCATGGCCAGGCCAACGATAGGTCACCTCGATCCTGCCTTTATCGAGTTGATGAACGAAACCAAACAGTTATTGCAGTACGCCTTCCAGACCGATAACCAGCTGACGTTGCCGGTCTCCGCTCCGGGCTCCGCCGGAATGGAGGCCTGCTTTGCTAATCTGGTGGAACCGGGTACCAAGGTAATTGTCTGCCAGATCATG
>CAMYKE010000544.1 GCA_947258895.1 uncultured Pseudomonadales bacterium
ACCACGGTAGCGGGAACGGCATCGCTGTCCCTGGCTCGGCGATGCTCCGATCGGGTGGCGCAATTCTCATTGATCCAGTTGCAGCCGGTTAAACGACCTGGTGCGGACCGCTCCCAGAGCTGGCTGTGATGGCTACCAGGATGCGATTCCGGACCTCCTGATCCTCGCCACAAGTACGCCAAACATCCGCTATGCCGCTCTAAACGGAACACTTGCGGGTTGCCGCCGGTCGTCTATGTATTTGGTGGAATCGCTGGCGTGGCAAGAGTTGCCCCGGCAAGTACCTCGCCAGGGAAGTTCGAATCAAGCATGACTTTTCGGGGTAAAGTTCATGCCGTGCCGCGTACGCGGCTGTTCCGCGAGTTTTTGATGGCAGTGGTAATTTTTAACAGTAATCGCGTAACGATTCCTTATACTGTACGTATAACCTGTAAACGCAAGTAGCATTGTTCAACACGGACACGCTTTTTGCGTATACTTTGGGAACCACAAAATAAGAAAAAGGAAAGGATACCTCATGTCGCTCGTAACTTCTGCGGAAAGAACCATATCGCTGACAGCGCGTATCTCCCTCGTTATAACTTTCTTCCTGATTGCCGGCTGCGACGGGAAAGGCGAAGCAACGCAGGGAAGCGATACCACACCCCAGGTCGCCAGCCCGGAAGACGCGCCTGACTTTTCCGGCTTGCGGGCCGCGGTTATGGACGAGCTGCCAAACGATGCCGGATTAGCCTCCGAAGGTGCTTTCGAAGGCGGATTGGTAGCCGACAAGAGCGATGTGAGTGCCAATAACGCAATCTCCGAAGCATCGCAACAGGACAACCATCGGTTTAATATTCCTACTAACGGAGCGCCCAGCCCGCTGTTCGGAGCAGCGCCATTCTCGCAAAAAATGCTACGCTTCGAAGAATTTGGCACGGCCTTGCTAGCCGATGCCAATGTCAATCCGCAAACCGCACTGTTTTTGCCCGTACCTGCTGACGCTACCAGCATGCCGGAATCCGCAGCGCTGGATACCTTCCTGGCCCAGGATATCTACCCCGCGCCAACGCGATGGGCAAACACGACGTTGGCCAATCCGTGGCAGGACCTGATCGAGGACTACCTCGGCCGTAACCTGGACACGCCACCCATTGAAGGTCGCCCGCCCGGGGAGAGTTGGGCCCACCAGCGCTGGGATGAATTTGGTCCGGTCACTTACTTCAGTACTGCGCAAACCGGTGCTCGCACCAATAGCGGCCTGCGCGACGCAAAACAGGACCACGGCTATAGCAGCGGAGAATTTGCTCCCGGCGGCCTGTATCACAACACGACCGAGCATGGCGGTTCAGCTGGCACTACCGCAGGCATCGAGGTCCGCTTTCATCCCGACTTCCCCGCTCAGGATCCTGAAGCGTTATGGACCTTTGACGGTACCTTTCCACCCAAGCTGCTACAAGTACGCTATGGCGAACCGGTAGTAATGCGCCACCACAACGCACTGCCGGTAGACGTCGCCGAGAACCGCGGATTTGGCCTACACACGCTTTCCACCCACGAACACAACGGCCATAACCCGGCGGAAAGCGACGGCTATACCAACGCGTTTTTCTTTCCCGGACAGTTCTACGACTACCGTTGGCCCATCGTGCTCGCAGGCCACGATTCGATCAACACCGAGGCATCCGACCCGCGCGCGGGCTCACCCGATGGGGAGGGAGGCATCACCAGGCTACCCGGAGACTGGCGCGAGACCATGAGCACCCACTGGTTCCATGACCACATGCTCGATTTTACCGCGCAGAACGTATACAAGGGCAATGCGGCCATGATGAATTACTACAGCGCGGTTGATCGAGGCAATGAGTCCATCGCGGACGGCGTTAACCTGCGTCTGCCCTCGGGTTCCGCGCTGGATTGGGGCAATCGCGATTATGACGTCAACTTGCTGCTGGCTGAAAAAGCCTGGGACCAGGAAGGCCAATTGTGGTTCAATCCCTTTAACCTGAAAGGATTTATCGGCGATGTCATGACGACAAACTGGCTCTACAAGCCGTACATGGAAGTGCGCGCCCGCCGCTATCGTTTCAGGGTT
>CAMYKE010000545.1 GCA_947258895.1 uncultured Pseudomonadales bacterium
AGATGGCCGGACGCTTGCCATCTCTCCCTGGGAGAAACCGCTGGTCCCGGAGATTGAAAAGGCAATCCTGAAGTCGGAATTGGGCCTTAACCCGGTGACGTCCGGGGACTTGATCCGCGTGCCGATGCCTGCGCTTACCGAAGAGACGCGCAAGGACTTTATTCGCCAGGCCCGCCTGGAGACTGAGAATGCGCGGGTCTCGGTGCGTAATATTCGCCGTGACGCAAACGCTACTGTAAAGGATTTGTTGAAGGAAAAGGAAATCAGCGAGGACGATGAGCGCAGGGCAGCGGAGGAAATCCAGAAGCTCACCGATCGTTTCGTGTCCCAGATTGATGAGCTACTCAAACAGAAAGAAGCCGATCTGCTGGAAATCTAGCTGAGCAAATAGCGCCGGTTTGCAGTCAGGCACCGGTGTCCCGGTCTGACACTGCAAACTTTGAGCAATAAACCTTTACCTCAGGCATTTCATGCGCAGTAACAAGGCGGTTGCAAACCCACCCGATGCCCGGCACCTGCAGACAGAGGTGCCGCGCCATATTGCCATTATTATGGATGGCAATAATCGCTGGGCGCGGAAACGACGCTTACCGGGGGTGGCGGGGCACAAGGCGGGCCTGGAATCAGTGCGTACGGTGATGCAGTGCTGCGCCGATATCGGCGTGGAAATCCTGACGTTGTTTGCCTTCAGTAGCGAGAACTGGCGTCGTCCCGAGGACGAGGTCAGCTCGCTGATGAGCCTGTTTCTCAGCGCGCTGAAGCGTGAGGTGACGAAATTGCACGACAACGGTATTCGCGTGCGGGTCATCGGCAATCGACAGCGCTTCAGTGCCACTATCCAGCAACACATGGCGGAGGCGGAACGGCTTACGGCCGACAATCACCGCTGTACGGTGGTCATAGCAGCGGATTATGGCGGTCAGTGGGATATTGCCCAGGCCGCTCGACGACTCGCCGAGCAAGCGGTGGCCGGCAGCATCGATCCGGCAGATATTACTGCAGAACTTTTCCAGCAACAGGTGTGCATCGGTGAATTACCGCCGCCAGATCTGTGCATACGAACCGGCGGGGAACACCGCATCAGTAATTTCCTGTTGTGGCAGATGGCCTATACGGAACTGTATTTTACCGATGTGTATTGGCCGGATTTCGGCGAGCAGGAGTTTGCGACGGCACTTCAGGATTTCAGCCGGCGTGAACGGCGCTTCGGCAGCACCAGTAACAAGTCCTGATCAGTGGCGGTCGGGGCGACAGGTCGGAGGTTAACTTGCTGAAACAACGTATTATTACCGCACTCGTGCTGGCGCCCGTCATGCTCGCCGCCATTATCTGGCTGCCGTCCCTGCCGTTTGCGATTTTTACCGGCTTCATCCTCTGCATAGGCGCCTGGGAGTGGGCGCGCCTGGCCGGTCTGGAGGGAGTGCAGCGCTGGCTGTATGCGTTGGTGCTGGCGCTTGGCCTGGTAGTTATTCACCTGCTTCCGGCCGCTGTGCAGCTATGGTTGTTATGGCTGGCATTGCCGGTCTGGGTACTTAATTTCGTGCTGGTGGCCGGTTACCCGGATTCGACCCGGTATTGGCGCTTGCGTGGCATCCGCGCATTACTGGGCCTCGCAATCCTCGCCCCGGCCTGGCTGGCAATCAATGTGCTGGATGCGATGGCCGGCGGCACCCACCTGATCCTGTTATTACTGTTTACCGTGTGGGGAGCAGATACCGGCGCCTACTTCTGCGGACGAGCCTGGGGTGATCGCAAGCTGGCACCGCACGTCAGCCCCGGAAAAACCTGGGTGGGCGTCTATGGCGGGATGGGGGCTGCGGTGATTATTACCTGGTTGTTTGCGGGAATCTTCGGTCTCCTCGAGGTGGATAATGCGCAGCACTGGTTATGGTTTGGCATCCTCGGGGTGCTAACTGCAACGATTTCGGTGATCGGTGATCTAACCGAAAGCATGTTCAAACGCTATGCTGGCATCAAGGACAGCAGCCAGTTGTTACCCGGCCATGGGGGCGTACTCGACCGTCTTGATAGCGTGATCGCGGCGTTGCCCTGGTTTACCCTGTTACTAATCCT
>CAMYKE010000546.1 GCA_947258895.1 uncultured Pseudomonadales bacterium
CGCAGGAATGCCGCGTCGCCTATCATGCTGCCGAGCTCACGCTGCTGTCGATCTGCGATAGCATTAGCAACCCGGTAAGATTCCGGATGTACCGCCGAGGCATCCAGGGGGTTGTCGCCGCCCATGACCCGCAGAAAACCAGCTGCCTGCTCAAAAGTCTTTTCACCGAAGCGGGAAACCTCCAGCATGGCGCGACGGTTGTTGAAGCTGCCCCGCTGGTCTCGAAGAGCGACGATGTTTCCGGCGATGGTTTGGTTTAAACCAGAAACCCGCGCCAGCAGTGGCACTGAGGCGGTATTTACGTCGACACCTACCGCATTCACACAATCCTCAACCACACGGTCTAACTGTCTTGCCAGCTGCAGTTGACTGACATCGTGTTGGTACTGGCCCACCCCTATCGATTTGGGCTCGATTTTCACCAACTCCGCCAACGGGTCCTGCAGGCGTCGCGCAATAGAAACGGCACCGCGAATGGTCACATCCAGATCGGGAAATTCCCGCGCTGCAAACTCTGAGGCGGAGTAAATCGAGGCGCCGGATTCATTCACCATGGTCGTGCGGACATCCAGTCCCTTATAATCGCGCAGCAGGTCGCCTACAAATTTGTCGGTTTGTCGGCCCGCGGTGCCATTGCCTATGGCGATCAACTCGACTTTGTACTGTCGAATCATGTGCAAGAGGGTGGCCTCCGCCTCCTGCAGACGCTTGCGTGGTTCGTGGGGGTAGATCGCGCCATGGTCCAGTACCTTGCCGTTTGCATCTACCACCGCCACCTTCCCTCCGGTGCGCAAACCGGGGTCGAGGCCGATGGTCGCCCTGGGTCCGGCGGGAGGCGCCAGCAACAGGTCCTTCAGGTTGTCGGCGAAAACCTGGATGGCCTCCTGCTCTGCCCGTTCGCGCAATTGGCCCAGCAAGTCGGTTTGCAGATGTGTCAGGAGTTTAATGCGCCAGGTCCAGCGCACAGCCTCCAGCAGCCACCGGTCTGCGGGCCGCTGCTGATCCGCTATTTGCCAGTGTTCTGCCACCATTGCCTCGCAGGGATGTGTGTCGGTGGGCTTTTCCTCAGTATGCATTATCAGGTTGAGACTTAGCACGCCTTCGTTCCTGCCGCGAAACATGGCCAGGGCGCGGTGGGACGGTACTTTCGCCAACGCTTCGGTATGCGCAAAATAGTCGCGGAATTTGGCACCCTCCTGCGCTTTGCCGTCCATCAGGCGGCTTGCAAGCAGGGCATGACTTAGAAGGAATTCACGCAAAGTGGACAACAGATCGGCATCCTCTGCAAAACGCTCCATTAGGATCTGTCGCGCGCCATCCAGCGCCGCTTTGCCATCGGGAACTCCGACGGATTCATTAATGTAATCGCTGGCTGCGGTGTCGGGGTCCAGGTTGGGATCGTCCAGCAGTGCATCCGCCAGAGTCCCCAGGCCGGCTTCCCGGGCTATCAGGGCCTTGCTGCGCCGCCTGGGTTTATGGGGAAGGTAGAGGTCTTCCAACCGGTTCTTTGTTTCGGCATTTTTTATCGCCTTCTCGAGGTCGGGGCTGAGTTTATCTTGATCGGCTATGCTGGATAGAATCGTCTGGCGACGATCTTCCATTTCTCGCAAATAGTTGAGGCGCTCTTCCAGTAGTCGCATCTGGGTATCGTCCAGTGCACCGGTGACCTCTTTTCTGTAGCGTGCAATAAAGGGCACTGTTGCACCCTCGTCGAGGAGTTTTATGGCGGCGTCTACCTTGCCTGCATGAACGGAGAGTTCCTCCGCAATACGCTGGGAAATGGCTTTGATCATGGATGTATTGGTCTGTTCCTGCCAGGGTCTATCAGGCCTCGGCAGGCCAGGTCGTTACCTGAACTTTTTGACGGCTGAGAGTAATTGGCGACAGGTAATCTGGCCGATAAGCCGGCCATGTTCCACCACTGGCCGCCGCCGGTGTTTTTTTAGCAGCATGTCCTGCGCCACGTCGAGGATATTTTCGTCCGGATGCGCTACCAGCAGGTTGTCTGCCGTCATATGCTCTTTCACCTGGCCAATACCGGACTCGTTGTAGATCGCCCCAAGTGTCGCCC
>CAMYKE010000547.1 GCA_947258895.1 uncultured Pseudomonadales bacterium
GCGGCTATAGCGACGGCTATCCCCTTCGTCGGAAAATCCCGTACACCGCACAATCTCTCGGCGATAATTCCAAAAATCGGTGAGATATGGCGGCTAGAGGGATCAGTTGGGATTGAAGAAGAATTCGCCCGATTCGTGGCCGGCATGCTGGATGGCGGCATATTGTGGCGATTCGGCCTGAGCCAGTTGCATGGGATTCGCGGTCATCCTGTCAAGGATCCGTGCGTATAACGAATAGCCTTCGATCAGTTCCTTGTTTTCCCGCAGGGTTTGGATAAATGCCTTGGCGAATATCGAGTGATCGCCGCCACCCCCATCGAGCACGGGCTCAAGACCGCCGGACGTGAGCGTAATACGGGCTCGAGTATCGGCCATGGCCTCCACCCACTTGCGCCGCTTGTCGAAGGCAATATCATTGCTCAGCCGTGGCAGCGGGGTGGAACCCAGCGTACCGGAATAACAGGAGTCTGCTACGACGAGGATGTGTTTCGCCGGAATCGCCCCAAGGATATCGGTAATGGCGGTGTTGGATATCCAGTTAGCGCTGTTCTTGAGCTCGGCATCGACGGGAAGCCAGTATCCCTTACCACTCGTCTCATCCAGTTTTCCGTGCCGTGCGTAGTAAATAAGCAGATTGTCTTTCTCCGTCAGCTCCTTCATCAGATCATTCAGTGTGGACAGAATCTGGTAACGATCGGCGTTGAGAAGAAGCGTAGTCCTGAAATTGTATTTGGTACGCAGCAGCTCTTCGGTTTCCCGCGCGTCATTCACGGCAGTCACCAGCGTGGAGAAGTGCTGGTAATCATTATTACCGATGATAAGTGCGTGGTATTCGCCCATCGGCCAGTCGATTTTACCCAGGCCACGTTCCGGCGCGGCCTCTGTGTCCGGGATCTGAAACAGGCCAGCACCGGCCTGATCGCGCGCAGAAGGATCGATGACGAAGGAGAAATTGAGCGCCGCGCGACGCCCTTCGTTATCCACCACGACGATATCGACGGGGGTAACCTCTCCAGCTATCGGTACTACGCTCCGGAACAGGTTGTTACTCTTGGGAGTGACGATCTCGCCATTGATATTGAGCGACAGCAGACCCGCCGGTGCTGACACCTTGCCAATGACTTCGCGCGCATCCTGCTCCGTCAGCAGTCGAACCGTCGGGATGCTGCGGGTAAGAACCACGGGCGGCTCGATGATTTCTATGCGAGGGGGGGCGGACACCGCCGCGATCTGGGTTTGTTTGGCCGCTGCCATTTTGGCCCTTTCGAGCTCATCCACATAGCGCTTCGCCTCGACTTCCAGTTCCTCGATCCGCGCCTGATTCTGCAACTGCTCGCTCAACGCCACCAAAGCCCGCTGCCGCTCCGCCATGGCTTTCTGATGCTGTTGATCCTGTTTGGAACGCTCCTGGTCAAACTTCACTCGCTCCATTTCGAGTGCCGCTCGGCTCAGCAACAGCTGTCGCTGCAGCTCCTGTGACTGCGAGTCGCTCTCTGTCAGCAGGGCCTGCATGTTCGCTTTCTGTTGCGCCAATTCAGCATTTCGGGCCTGCAACTGCTCCGCCTTGTCAGCCAGGCCGGCGACGCTCTCGCGCAGTCTTCTCTGTTCGCTGAGGTTCTCTTGCTCAAGCGCGGTAAAGTTGTGCCTCTGCTCGTCCAATGCTTTCAATTTGGCATCGAGCTCTTTCTGCAACAGCGCGATCTGTGGTGTGACCGAGGCGGTTTTTGCCTGCTCTCTGGCAAGGCGATCACGCATTTCCTTTAGTTCCTGCTCCGAGTTCACGATCTCTTGCCGTGATCCTGCGAGTTGCTGTTGCGCTTCCTTGAGCTGCTGCTGACCATCCAGTCGATTCCTGGCCGTGTCGGCAATCTGCTCATCCAGTGATGCCTGGCGTTGCTCGAGCTGGCGATTCTGGCTGCTCAGCTGCGCTACCTCCTGCTCAAGCAACTGCCGTTGCTCTTCCAGTTGCTGAATCTGCGAAACGAGCTTGACGTTTTCCATCTTCTGCGCGGCGCCGGGAGCGGATTCCGTCCTGCGCTGGGCCACGATCTGTTCGAGTTCCCGTTCGGTATTCGCCAGTTGCTTCTGCGCCTGTTTCAGTGCAGCACTTTGGATCTTCAGCGTAGAAGAGATGCCCTCCAACCGACCGTGCAGCTCCTGCGCCCGAATCGTCTGGGCCTGTAATTCGCTGCGCACCGAATCATACTCGGAGCGGGTCACGTAGTTAGTGCTGAGAGTTGAAGCAAAGAGCAAGCGATCATCCTGCACCCCCGAAGCCATGCGATAATAGTGCAGTGCCTGCATACGATCGGCGGGAACTCCGAGTCCCAGCTCGTGGAGATGACCAAGATTTATCTGTGCGCGTGAATCGCCCTGATCCGCTGCCTTGGTGTACCAGTGGGCTGCGAGCTGGTAATCCGGCGCCAGACCCAACCCCCGTTCGTAGATCTCGCCCACGTAATTTTGCGCTCTGGCATCCCCCTCCTTTGCCCGGGGCAGCCAGATCTTTAACGCAGTGCTATAGTTGGCGCGATCATAGGCGACATATTCACCACCCCTAATCTCGCAATCACTGGCCGAGGTCTTGATCGGCCTTCTCTGAGTCAGGTAGTTGAAGTTTTTCCCGAGTTTGTGGACTTGTCCTGGTAGCAGACAATCGACGACCAGAAATCCATCCGCGTCGTGCTCGTCTGCGCCTTCGGTTGCCGCCGCATACTCGCTACTGGAGGGGGCCGAACCACAACCGACGAAAACGGTGGCAACCAGAAGAAAAAGAAGTGTGAACCACCCTTGAACAAGGATGCTGCGGATCCTGGGACTGGACTCGATTGCGGCGCTATTGGTCAACATTTCGCCCCCCTGATCACCAATCCGTGGCTTACGCGAATAATAAGCATAACGCATTACTTCGACCTGCTCAATACGCTGCATCGACGATTGCGAGCCAGCTGCGAAGCAGCCATGTAATTGGCGTAAATCGGGATTGGAGCGAATCAACTCGTAAGTTCCTTGTTTCATACGTGCACCAGGGGTTTCGGGCGATTCGTCTCAGAAAGCCATGACGCGCAGGTTCTCGGTCACGCGGTTTTCGCAAAGAACAGGATTTCCGGCCTCGTCGCTATCGATAGCCCATTCGCTCACACAATCCTCTGCGGTTACGTCGTAGTCCCACTCGTCAATATCAAGGCCCGCTGCGCCTTCTACATGAAATTGTTCGTTCGTCTGTGTCATCGTCTGGTACTCCTCAGTAAGGAAGCTGATTAATCACGGGGTAGCCCGGATCGCTTACGTTGGGCTAATTACCACTCAGTGATTTAAGTTGCATAC
>CAMYKE010000548.1 GCA_947258895.1 uncultured Pseudomonadales bacterium
GCATCCATTCCCAACATACGTATATATCGTGCAAGTTTACCGAGATTTGCATCTACTACAAAACGTAATCTGCGTAGTGGCTTGCTCCTGAGTGGATTATTTGGAGATATATCCAGAGATTCAAAAACGGGGTAAACGGATATCCGATCCTGTGGCTTCAGCTGCCCATCAGCGTGGGCAGGTCCGCCGGGAATCACATCCATCACGGTGACGTATTCATCGGTCAGTTGAAGCGAAGCCCCGATGCCGTCGTAGGAGAGACTCATCTGGATCCGGTATTCCTCGCTGTTGCGCGGCGAAAGGTAGCTGGAATGAGGATCCATGGTGTGGGCGTAGGCATTCATGAAGGTCTCGAACACATCGTCCGCATTGACCTGGGTAACCCGCTTACGCATCTGCTCATAGCGTTTGGCTAGTATCTCTGCGGCTTCCTCCCAGGTTTTCCCGGTCAGTACCAGGCTGAGCCCATCATTCTTCACGCGTTTGCGCCAGATCTCGTTCAACTCGGCGTCGGAACGGGCCCAGGGCAGCTCGCTGCGGTCGAATATGAAACTCTCATCGATGCTGAAGTCCGGTTCCGTTTTCAAGACGTCGATGGCGTGGGCGATGCGCTGTTCATTGCGTTGGCGGAAGCGATTGAAAATCTCAAAAACGCCTTCCAACTCGCCGTCCCGAACATTCTCATCCAGTGCGTAACGGAACTTGCTGAAGCTGCCGACGTCGGTGCTCAGGAAATAGAGTCGGTTGCTGTCCAGGGTGTCCAGGTAGCGATCCAGAATGGCCGAGGAAAGAGAATTGTCCAAACGTGGCCGTGAATAATGGAAACGCTCAATGATCTCGGTAACCTTTCTGCTGACCTCGGCATGTTTCTCGCTCGCCGACAGCACCTCATCTTCCGCAACGATGTTGCCGAGCGCTGCAGGGGGCAGGGCGAGCAGCAGGCCCAGTACCCAGATTGAGTGTAGTTTCCTCACGCCAGACTCCTTACAGCGGTCGACCGCAACGTAGTGCATATCTGTGAAACCCCAAGGCTAGTGGCCTCTAGCGGCCCGATCAAGGCTATTATGGCGAAATCTGAGGTTGGTTCACGGAGTTGACCCTCACCATGGGGCCGATAACGGTGATTTTCGGCATTATCCTTGGCAGCGGGACCGCCATCGTGCTGGGCTTGCTGGTCGTTCTGCTCAATTTCTGGCTCCTGGGCGACGACTATCCCTGGATCAACGACGAGATTCGACCGCTTCTTTCGGCGGTCGGACTGTTCGTGTTATTGACAACAGCGGCGGCGTTCAGTTTCTACGGTAGCTTGAGGGGGCGGCCGTGGACGGGTGGGGCGGCTTTAGCGCTGATGGTGGCCCTGACGGCCGTGGGCGGGTATTACTGGCCCCGGTAGGGCGCTACAGCAGGGTAAAAGGCGACCGCCGGCGGCCGGGGCCCCGGTGACGCTCCGAAAGTCGTCTGCGGCGCATCCTGGAGTGGAGTTCCCGGCGGCGGGTCTTCAGCCATTGCTCGCGGGTAACCTCGTCCACGTCGGCGCGCTTGGAATCCAGCTCCCGCTGGCGAAAATCACAGAAATCCACGTAGGCATCGATTTCATGTTTGAGCTCTCGCACCACCAGTTCGATCATGATGGCATCATCGAGAAATCCTAACCCGGGAATGTGATCCGGTATCAGGTCCTCCGGTTCACCAAAATAGGCGAGCGCGTTGACCACCCGCTGGGTTTCCTGTGTCGGCAGCTGCCACTCCGAGTCACCCAGCATGTTGATCATTACGTCGAGTTTTTCCAGGCGCTCACGTATGAATTTTGGGACCTTGACGCTGCGAGCCTCGGTAAGGATACCTGTGGCCGCCTGCACGATGTCATCCTGGCTGAGGTTGGAAGCTGCCTGGCGAGCTTCGCGCATGATTAGACGAAAGTGCTTGAGGTCGTCGTCCGTGAGTTCGAAAGTCACGCGCAGGGTCATTGCTTGTGCTCCACGTCCCAGCCCAGGCAAGCAGACTACGCTCGCGGCAGAGGGCGGTCAAACGGGTCGTCAGGGCCGCGGGGCGCCACGGTCTGGGCC
>CAMYKE010000549.1 GCA_947258895.1 uncultured Pseudomonadales bacterium
GAGCCACCGATCGATCCTCAACGACGCAAGCCTCGTCGGCCTGATGTGGTCTCTGCCCGTGCCCCGGGTTTTCAGCGAGACCTCGCCCATCCTGAACTGGGGCACCGTGTTCCTGATGGCGTCGATCGTCTATTACTTCATCCTGTCGGTCCCGCTCGCGCTGGGCATGGTGGCAATCTCCGCCGCCATCATCTACGCGCTCTCCATACTGGACGGATTCGCTGTGCCCCTGTGGCAGACAAGCATTGCCATATTTATCGTTGCATGGATCGGGCAGTTCATCGGACACATGGTGGAAGGTAAACGGCCTTCGTTTTTCCAGGACCTGCAGTTCCTGATGATCGGGCCCATCTGGCTGCTGTCTTTCATTTATCGCCGGCTGGGCATACCGTATTGAGCTCCGCCGGGGAGGCCTAGTCCCTGCCGTTCAGCAGATTCGCCGGTGCAAATTCGTCAGTCAGTACCCGTGCCTCGAGTTCTCGCTGCGAGGGCGGGCTGTGCAGCCGCAGGTTCGCCACCAGGTCAATCCCGAATGCGGACCAGTCGATGCTGCTGGCTCGCGCCAGGAGTTCGTCCATATCGGGCTCCGGCAGGTTGCCAGCAATGATGACGCGATTGCCACTGCTCCTGCGCAGGTTCAGGAACCATTCAAAGGCGGACGCATAGGTGGCGGTCTCGTGCTCGTAAAGACGACTGGATGAAAACGTATTGGCGACCAGAACGCCATCCTCAGTCAGCAGCCGCCGACATTCCAGAAGGTATTCCCTGGTCATCATGTGTTCCGGAATATAGTCGCCGGTAAACGCATCGAGCAGGATGAAATCGTAGCGGTCTCCCGCAAGCAAGGCGCGGCGCACGAACACCCGACCGTCTCGCTCTATCACCCTGTCGCCCGGCCGTGGCTTGAAATCGAAATATGTCCTTGCAACATGGACCACGGCGGGGTCGATTTCCACCGAGTCGATCCTGGATTCCGGGAACAGCTTCTGCATGAGTCGTGGCAGGGAACCGCCGCCTAAGCCGATGACCAGGATCCGCCGCGGCTCAGGCTTGAGCAGGAAAGCGGTGAAGACCATCTTTCCGTAACTGAAGACCAGCTTGTCCGGGTCCTCGGCATAACGACATGACTGCCTGCTTATACGCCGCGCGCGGGTGGCGAACTTGAGACAGACGCGGTCGCCTTCATCCGTCACCTCGATATTGCGGTAAAGCGAGCGTTTCTCATAGATAACTTTCGCGCCCGCTGGCAGCGCAACGCTGGCCAGCAGGACAAACATAAGCAGTGACAGCAGCGCTTTCACGTTAAGCCTCCCGTGGCTTGCCGCCTGACCGAACGATGTGCAAGCAAGGCGATCACCCCACAAAGCGCCAGCGCGACACCCAGGCTCACGAGGATTTGCGTCACCTCGAACCAGAGCACGAAATAGAAGGATGTCATCAGGGTGCCCAGCGCGCTGCCGAGCGTGGAGACGAAATACAGCAGTCCTGCCACGTGACCACTATGGCCGGCCGTATCGACCAGCAGGCGCACCGCATAGGGAGAAATGGTGCCCATCGCCGCGGTCGGAACGAAGAACAGCGCGACCGAGGCCACCAGCGAGCCGTAGCGCGGGTCTTCAATTGCAGCAAACACCGTTTCCATGATCGAGCCTGCCCCAAGCAGGAGTGGCGTGATCGTGCTGCCGGCCTCGAGGAACAGAATGCCGAAACGAAACAGGCTGGGGGAGCGCAGGGACAGGCGGCCGCCCAGCAGGTAGCCCAGTGACAGTGACAGCATGAACACCGTTATGATGCTGCCCCAGACATAGATGCTGCTGCCGAAGAACGGCGCCAGCATGCGTCCGGCCAGCAGCTCGATAGACATGATGCTGAACCCGCCCGTGAAGGTCAGGGCGAGAATGAGCGGGGACATGCCCGCCGGGATGATGGCGCCATCCACACCAGTGCGCGAATCATTCATGGGAAATTAAGGCAAAGCGCGCCGCAGCTTGAGAAGCAGGCACTATATCGGATGCGGCTGGGTCATGAAACTCGCAATCTGTAGCGCTGTATCGGGCGGTCGCTT
>CAMYKE010000550.1 GCA_947258895.1 uncultured Pseudomonadales bacterium
CTGTCCTCCTCAATGTGGCTCTGCCACGGTTGGTTACACTCAACGCCTATGGTAATCCACGAGCGTTGAGGTAGGACAGGTCAAATCATTATGTCTAGCAAGCTGTTGCAGAACGCTTGCGAATCAGGCGCTGCAGAGAAGCAACGGCCGTGGAGGCCACACCGACAGCTTTTCAGGGGGCTGTGCTCGAGTTTGCCGCACCGGTGCCTGGTAACCTGCCCGGCCCTTTGTTCCGGGCCTGTACTCATGGCCATGAACTCGAAACCGCAATTCAAGCTCCAGGCAGCTACCCCGACCGCTACTTACTCCCTCAATTTTGCACCACGTTAAAAAACAAGCAAATTCTGTTCCTAAATTTTTCAGCTTGTCCTAGAATTAATACAGACTGTTAGCATGTGCTCGCCAAACGCCCTGCGGGGAGCTGGCAACGCACGTATCGTAACCCGTATCCGGACTGATAAGGAAAGCCGCCATTAAACCTTCGCTACAGCTAAAAATTGGTCAACACCTGACCATGACTCCCCAACTGCAGCAGGCCATTCGCCTGTTGCAGTTGTCAACACTGGACCTCCAGCAGGAAATCCAGCAAACCGTGGAAGCTAATCCGATGTTGGAGGTTAGCGAAGATAGTGATGACGAGGGAGGCCCCGAGAATGGCGATGGCGGTGACGTCGAAGCCACTGGCGCGACAGAGACCCCGGATACGCGTGATGAGGCAATTGATAAGGGTAGCACCTCCGATGATGTTATTGCAGCTCCCACCGATGCGGCGGGTGATACCGCTGCCGCAGATGACACCGATTGGGGTGAAAATATTCCCGAGAACCTGCCGGTAGACAGCCAATGGGATGACGTTTACCAGAGCCTGCCCGCCACGTCGCAGGCAGGACCCGCCGACGACTTGCCCGGATTCGAAGCTACCACCAGCGCCACTGAATCGATCCAGGATCACTTGTTTTGGCAATTGAACCTGAGTTCGATGTCGAAACTGGATCGAGTGATCGCTTTCAATATTATTGACAGCGTGGGACCTGATGGCTACCTGGAGGATGACATCGAGACCCTGCTCGCCACAGTGAACCGACAGCTTCAGGAAACCGGCATCCAGGAGCCCGTGGAAGCGGATGAGGTCGAAGCGGTGCTGCGGCAACTGCAGAATTTTGACCCGGTCGGCGTGTGCTCCCGCGACCTGACCGAATGCCTGTTGATCCAGCTGAATCAGTTCGCCAGCGATACCCCCTGGCTGAAAGAAGCCAGGCTGATTGTTAAGGAGTATTTACCGTTGCTGGGCACACGTGATTTTAACCAGCTGATGCGCCGCACCAAATTAAAGGAAGAAGGTCTGCAGCAAGCCATCATGCTCATCCAGGGCCTGAATCCCAAACCGGGCGAATCGGTTACTACCAGCGAGACTGAATATGTAATCCCGGACGTGGTGGTTGAGCAAAAGAACGGCACCTGGCAGGTTCGGCTGAACCCGGATGTTATGCCCCGGGTACGCATCAACACAACCTATGCATCGATGGTAAAGCGCGCCGATAACAGCAGCGACAACACCTATATGCGCAACCATTTGCAGGAAGCGCGCTGGTTCCTGAAAAGCCTGCAAAGCCGCAGCGATACCCTGCTTCGCGTCGGCAAAGCAATAGCAAATCGTCAGCGTCTGTTCCTTGAATATGGTGACGAAGGCATGAAACCCATGGTGCTGCGCGACATCGCGGAAGAACTCGACATGCACGAATCCACCATATCCCGGGTTACCACGCAAAAATATATGCATACTCCACGCGGTGTATATGAATTCAAATTCTTTTTTTCCAGCCATGTCAGCACGGCAGATGGCGGCGAATGCTCAGCCACAGCTATCCGTGCCATGGTGAAAAAACTCATCGAAAACGAGAACCCAAAGAAGCCGATGAGCGATAACAAAATTTCTGCCTTTCTGGTCAAGGAAGGCATTAATGTTGCACGCCGAACTGTGGCAAAATACAGAGAAGCGATGTCCATCCCACCCTCAAATGAGAGAAAGCGTCTTGTTTGAGGCTAATTGCGGAGAGAA
>CAMYKE010000551.1 GCA_947258895.1 uncultured Pseudomonadales bacterium
TCAAGCCGGGTGCATCGTTACCCGAGTTGCAACAGTTATTCGCGGAAGCAAAAGCGCGACTTGCGGAAGCTGAAGGACGCCTGGACCAGCTCAGGACGCGGTATGTGTCGGAAGTGGGCAGACCTGCCGTTGCGCGCGAACGACTCAGCGAGGCACGTAAGGAACTTAGCAGAGCCGTTGCGCAACTCAACGCGCCATCCCTGGTGGATGAGGCGCCTGATCTCACCGAGGCGCACCGCTGGAATCTCCAGGCGCGTGCCGGGCGCCTGGATGCGGAAATCAACAAGCTGGACCAGGAACTACGGACGCACGCCGTACGCCTGGAGTTACTGGTGGCACAGCAGGATACAGCTACCACGGAAGTCGAGTCTGCGCGCTCCCACGCACGGATGCTGGAAGACGCTATCAGCGCCGAGCAGGATGTCAAGGCCGAACAGGCCAGGCAACAGGCGGAGGTGACACGCCAGGAATTCGAGGGGCGGCATCCGCTGGTCCGGGATTTCGCCCTGGAAAACGTGGACCTGGGCGACCGGCTGGCGTCCCGCATCGCCGATGTGCAAGCTGCTTTCGACCGCCGCGACGCGGCCCGGCTTTTGGTCACGCGCATTGAGAACGAGTTGAGTTCGACACAACACCGGCTTGCAATCGCAGGCCTGGACCAGGTGCTTGGCCAGGTCCTTATCGAGCATCACAGGGCCCTCCCGGACCTCCTTGAACTGCGAAAACTGGGCCGGGCGCGTGAACAGCAGATTACCGTCATGGCACTGGAACAGATAGAACTGACCGAACAGCGGCGCGAACTCCGCGATATCAATGTCTTTATCAAAGAACTGACCACGAACTTCCCCGCAATCGAAGCCGATCAATTGCGGCCTGAGTTGCAGGCACTGGCCGGAAACCGGCGCGACCTTTTACAGCAACTCATCGATGCCGGCGCCTCGTATGTGCGCGTCATGAGTGAGCTTAACGATACCCAGGACAAACTCCTGGGCGTCGTGCGCGACTATGACGAATTCCTTGGAAAAACTTTACTATGGGTACGCAATTCGGCGCCGTTCCGGGTCAATGTCCTGGGTAGCCTGCCCGGTGATATTCGGCGTCTCCTGTCCCCGCACAATTGGGCAGGCGCCATGCGGGACGGCGCCACTGCGCTGCGTGGTTCGCCGCCAATCACTGCGCTACTCGTTGCGTTGCTGGCGCTGGGCCTGTTACGGCCGCGCTTTCTCGCCAGGGTCGACGCTACGGCAAAGCGCGTCGATCGCATCATTACCGACCGGTTCATGTACTCGGTCGAAGCGCTCATTTTTACGGCAATGGCGGCCATGCCAATGCCGCTGTTCATTATCCTGACCGGCGCGGCGATCAACTCGAACCTGGAAGCAACCACGTTTTCAAGTGCGGTGGCCGCGAGCCTGGTGAAGGTGGGCGTGGACCTGATGATCATCCAGTTCTTTTTCGATGCCTGTCGCAATGATGGGTTGGCGCTCAATCATTGTCGATGGCCGGTGTTCAGTGTTGGCAAACTACGCGGCGAGTTGCGCTGGTTCAGAGTCGCTTTTCCCGCCTTGAGATTCGCCGGCGAGACCGGCTTCCTGCTTGACGCGGGTGGCCTCATCGGCGGGCTTTCCGTGACCGGTGGTGTGGCGTCGGCGGCAACGATGGCCGTGTTTATCATTCGCCTGCTCACCCCGGATGGCGGTGTCTTGAGTGACTTTCTGGGACACCGTGAAAACAAGCTGTTAGCCCGCACGCGTCGTGCCTGGCTGGGTGCGTTGATGCTTGTGCTGCCGCTACTCATCGTTTTGTGGCTGGCAGGATTCAACTATTCAGGTGACCTGCTCGCGGTCAGTTTTATGTACTCCTTCTGGCTCGTGCTGGGATTGATGATATTGCAGGGCTTGTTGTATCGATGGCATCTGCGGGGATCCCAGCGGTTACAGTTCAGGGCCGCACAGGAACGCATTGAGGCGCAAAATGCTGCGAGGGCCGAAGAACAGGACCATTCCCTCACACATAACGAAGACGCGGATCTCGACTTCGAAGAACCCGAAATTGACT
>CAMYKE010000552.1 GCA_947258895.1 uncultured Pseudomonadales bacterium
CCATGGCGGAAAAGCTGGCCGCCCATGACAACTATGATTCGGTGCATGCCCAGAACGACCGTGAACATGCGATTGAGCTTGCCGCTTTCTTCATGAGTCCCGAAGTTACGGAAAAGTATCTCGTTTACATCGATGCATGGCTTGAAGATTTCTTCGCCAAGCCCCTCCAATGGGCCGCTGTGGAGGAACTGGCGGGCAACCTGCTGGCCAAGCAGAGACTCTCGGACCAGGAGATCATGAAGGATATCCTGATCGGATACCAGAAACACGCGGAGCTGATGCGGGGCTGACATTAAGCCCAGCGCCCAGCCTCAAGTCATGAAACGTTTTTTTACAATCTGCTTTCTCGCGACAACCATATTCCCCGGATGCGGTCAGGATCCAGCCGACACCATACCCGGCATCAGTGGGTTTATCGATCTCTTGAAAGAAAACGGTATCCATGGGGACTTGACCATGGAGCGACCCTCCAATGATGACATGGAGTACATCGCGACATACAAAATCGCGTTGTTTACCAGCACCCGTATCATTTCGATTTTCAAATTCAAGACCTTGGAAAAAGCACAATTCAATCTGGAAGAAGCGATGCAGAATCCGCGCATGGCGGGACAGGCGCGAAACGGCACCTTTGTCATGGCAGCAACGTTTTTCCCGCCAGATGAAGCAGCCGTAACCACCATAAGAGATCTGTTCGTCAGCCACGAATTCGTCGAATAACCCGAATTAGAGACAAGCCGCCATGTCCGTATTGCTGGAGTTCAGTATGTTCCCCACTGACCAAGGCGAGAGCGTCAGTACTCACGTAAGCCAGGTGATCAAGATGATTGCGGGTAGCGGGGTCGAGTACCGGCTGACCGCCATGGGAACTGTCGTGGAGACGAAGACGCTGAAGCAGGCGCTGGAGATCGTTGAGAAGGCCTACGAGGTCCTCGAGCGGCAGGGATGCAAGCGGGTATATTCGTCGCTCAAGCTCGACATCCGCAAGGGCAAGGAGAACCGGCTGGCAGGGAAGGTGGCATCCGTCACGGAGAAGATCGGGGAAGTGTGCACCTGATCGGACCACGGGCTTAGCAGCAGCGAAATATCGCACAACCCTGGGGCGCTAAAAACCAATATGCACCGTAACAGGGCGTACAAGTGGAACGCCGAATCCCTCATTTCAGCTAACTAGCTGCAAATAAAACACTTTATCCGATTGGCACGGGCCGTGCTTCCTTTGGGCTCCAATGGAGCAGGATTGCCTGATATACGGGCGCTTAACCCGGATTTCTCACCAGGCAAACCTGAGCAGGCGTGGGGACGAAAGGCGCGGACCGGGAATAAAACTCCTAAACGCCGTCACTAAACCCTTCGAACCGGGCGATGTTCCCCAGCCCCCGGCTGGAAAACGCAAACGCATCAGCGGTCTTCCATACGACTCTCCGCTGCTCTGGCGTTACTCGGCCCCTCGCTGGCACTGGCCGGTGACGCGGACACCCTGAACGGGGCCAACACGGCATGGATTCTTACTGCCACCGCACTGGTTCTATTTATGACCATTCCCGGCCTGTCGCTGTTTTACGGCGGTCTGGTGCGCAGCAAAAACGTGCTGTCGGTGCTCATGCAGTGTTTCGCCATAACCAGTCTGGTCTCGATTCTGTGGCTCGTCTACGGTTACAGCCTGGCATTCGGAGAGGGAAATGACTGGGTGGGCGGACTGGGCAAGGTCTTCATGGCCGGTGTGGGCGAAGACACCCTCAGCGGCGATATCCCGGAAACGGTATTCTCCATGTTTCAACTCACCTTCGCCATCATCACCCCCGCGCTGGTCGTGGGAGCATTCGCGGAGCGGATGCGGTTTTCCGCGATGCTCATCTTCAGCGCCGTCTGGGTGACACTGGTGTATTTCCCCGTCACACACTGGGTCTGGGGTGGTGGCTGGCTGGGCAACATGGGACTCCTGGATTTCGCGGGCGGGACCGTGGTGCACATTACCGCCGGGGTAGCCGCCCTGGTGGCGGCCCTGGTCATGGGCAAACGCCGGGGCTTTCCCGACACGGCCATGCCTCCCCACAACATGACCTTGACGGTGACCGGGGCCGGTATGCTCTGGGTCGGATGGTTCGGTTTCAATGCCGGCAGTGCCCTCGCCGCCAACGGTGACGCGGGGATGGCGCTGATGGCAACCCATTTTTCGGCTGCCGCCGGCGCCTTTGCCTGGATGGTGGCGGAGTGGATCAAGTACGGTAAACCCAGCGCTCTCGGCATCGTGACCGGCATGGTCGCCGGCCTGGGCACCATCACTCCTGCCTCCGGTTTCGTGGGCCCCGCGGGAGCGTTCGTGATAGGTACGGTGGCAGGCCTCACCTGCTTCACCGCGACCAACTATCTCAAGCGCGCCTTGAAGATCGACGATTCACTCGACGTCTTCCCGGTACATGGCGTCGGCGGCATGCTTGGAACACTCGCAGTCGGCATATTTGCCTCCACGGAGCTTGGTATCTTCAGTGGTCAAGGTTTCGCGGAAGGCGTGACCAGTATAGGCGAGCAGTTAGGCATACAGGCCGTTGGCGTTCTCGCAACGGTAGTCTACACCGGCGTGGTCACCTGGGTGGTTCTAAAAGCGATCGATGCCATGGTAGGACTGCGTGTGGGATCGGACGACGAGACCCAGGGATTGGACGTGGTCCTGCACGAAGAGCGGGGCTACATCATCTAAACTGGATTTCTCACCGCAGAGTACGCAGAGAGCGCAGAGCTGTTTGAAGTTACGAGGGTTTCTGAGACCGGGCTGGATGGGGAGTGCTTACAATCGGACCCCAGAAATACACAGGTCCGTTCAACCTGACCTCTTGATCTCTCTGCGTCCTCAGCGACCTCTGCGGTCAATCCGTGATAATCTGATCACCTCAGAATTTAGACCTGAGACCCCCGTAAAGCATTCCCAATACACCGGTGGAAACGGATGCCTCCGCAACCGCGAGGGGCGTGGACTCCGCAATGACCGCGACGGTGCTCTCCCACTCCGGGGCGATTCTTTGGAGCACGATCCCGCCCATGACCCATAGACCGAAACCGATAAAGCCACCGATCACCGCTCCGGCTATTGCGCCGTCGACAAAAGCAGGAAAAACATCACTGAACCGCTGAATAAAATCGTCGACGATCTTGACATACATCAGCCCGGTCAGGGGCGCCAACACTGCCACCAGAATAGTGAGACTGGCATTGAAGAAGAGGATCCACACCAGGCTGACCACCGAAACGGCGACACCGACGACGAACCCGGCCATGAGCTTGGCATC
>CAMYKE010000553.1 GCA_947258895.1 uncultured Pseudomonadales bacterium
CGGCCCCGCCCCAATCGTGCCCGCAAAACACGGCGCGCTCGATTCCCAGCGCATCCAGCATACCCACCAGGTCGTCACAGAAATAATCCATGCCGTATTGATCAGGATCTTCGGGGCCTCCGGTCAATCCGTAGCCGCGCTGATCCGGCGCTATGGCTCGATAGCCCGCAGTGCTCAGGGCTTCCACCTGATGTCGCCAGGAAAAAGCCAGTTCCGGAAAGCCGTGACAGAAGACGATTGCTGGCCCTTCGCCCTGCTCGTATACCGCCATATTGATGCCATTGGTCTCCACGAACCGTGGTGCCGGCATCATCGGCGCGGGGCGCACTCCACCGGCCCGGGCCGAACTACTGGCAGCGCAACTGGATAGCACGGGCATTGCCGCTCCCAGTCCGGCGAGGGCCGACCACTGTCCGAATTGACGACGGGATAACTTCATGAACAAACCTCCTGGCATGCAATGTGTTTTAAAGCCAACGCCTGACCTTTTCTTTGTAACGACGATACTCTTCCCCGAATTTTTTCTCCAGGTATTTTTCTTCCCTGACAATGGCAGTATGGAACACGATAAAGGCCGCCGGGATGAAGCTGAGGGCCATCCACAGACTGTTCTGTGCCAGGCCAATGCCAATGGCAATGAAGCAGAATCCGACATAAATCGGGTTACGCGAATAGGCGAATGGACCGTGGGACATCACTTTGGTAGAGGGCTCCCAGGGCTTGATGCTGGTCTTGTGGCGATGGAACATTAAGCCAATTGCGATCAATGCAACGACTGCCAGCACGCACAGGGTGACGCCCAGGTAACGCAACAACAGCGACTCCGATAAGCCAATCGGCCAGACCGCCTGAATCACTCCTGCCACTATCAATGTGGCGATAAACACCAGGGGTGGAGGCAGTTTAACCCCCGGCCCCTTCTTGTCATGCCTGTCGTGCTCAGGGGAGGTACTGTCGTGCGATGTTGCTTGCGATGTTGCTTGCGATGTTGCTTGCGATGTTGATGGCTGTTGTGATTCTGATTGATCGTCGGTCATATCCCTGCCTCTTCAAGTTATCAATTTTTCGGCCAGCGGCATTACCAGCCACCGCCACCTCCGCCACCTCCGCCGCCGCCGGAAAAGCCACCACCGCCGGACCCGGAGCTCGATCCCGGTGGATTGGAGGCGGAGGAAATCGCTGATGTGAATTCCTTACCCAGGCCGCCCGTGAAACCGGCGGCATCGAAGGAATTAAAACGTCCATGATACCAGGCGGGCTGATAGGGCTGGACCCGGTCGGCAGCCAGTCTGGCGAATACCGCGGCGAAGTTCTCCGCCCATGGCTGCTCAACACCAAGGGCAATGGCAAACGGCAGGTACTTCTCAAACAGCTGCGGTGTCAGTTCCGGCGGATGCTTGAGATGCAGCTCATCCGTCTCGGCGACTTTGAGATAGAGTTTAAAACCTTCCAGCTTGTCCAGCAGCAATCTGCCTCGTGGTGTCGGAGCGCGCAACAACCAGCCAAAGATCGCCATGAAAATGGCAGACATAACGGCCAGCACCACCACGACCAGCGAGATAGTGTCAAACACGCCAACCAGCACCAGCATCAGGATCAGCAACACGCCACAGGGCAACAGCAGGCCCGAGTTCCTCTTGAAATAAATATTCAGAGAATCCCGCCGCAGTGCCTTGGCGTGGGCACTTCTCGCTTTTGAGATGAGCATGTAGTTCTTGTTGTCCAGTGCCACCCGGCCGCCGTCGGCAAACAACGCACCAAACAGCTGTTTTTCGCCTGCTGCCAGCGGCGCCTGGGAGTCCAGTTTCTCCAACTCGTAATCGTCGTCCACCTGGTGAATTTTCAGATAGCCTTTAACCGCCAGGTTGATAATCGCCGCCGTCAGTGTGCGGCTGTCGTAGCCCATACGAGTGATATAACGCGCCGACGCCGGCGAGTAATTTCGCGGCGGTTGGTAATGAGGGAAAATGACACCCACCTCCGGGTCCCGGCCGTATCTGCTCCACATGGAAAACAGGTAAACGACAATCAGCAGAAGAGTCAGCAA
>CAMYKE010000554.1 GCA_947258895.1 uncultured Pseudomonadales bacterium
TTACGGGCGACTAACTATGTAAATTATACGGGGGTCGCCGAATCCAAGCTGGCGGCACTGGAGCTACTGTTCGACTCGTTCAAACAGCAGGAACTGGCTAACGCGACCCCGCGTGCGCTGTCCTACCGCAAGTTCCTTGCCGAGCAGGGCGCGCCGCTGCGGATCCACGCCACCTACGACGCCCTGCTCGAGTACTTCCTGCGCCAGGATGTGGAGTTGTCGGGATGGCCGACCTGGCCCCCCGAATTTCGCGATCCGAACAGTGCTGCGGTAGCCGATTTTGTCGTGCAGCATGGCGATCGTGTCGAGTATTTTCAGTACCTGCAGTGGTGTGCATTCGAGCAGCTTCGTTCCGCACAGCAAGCGGCAATCAGCGCCGGGATGGCGGTCGGGGTATACCTGGATCTGGCGGTTGGGATCTCGGGGTCGGGTTCCGAAGCCTGGTCGCACCAGCACCTCTTTTGCCTCGCTTCCAGCGCGGGAGCGCCGCCCGATGAGTTAGCCCGGGAGGGCCAGGACTGGGGATTCCCACCACTAAACCCCGCCGCGTTGCAGGACGACGCCTATGAATTGCTGATCCGGATCCTGCAGGCCAGCATGTCCTGTGCCGGCGCGGTGCGATTCGACCACTGCGTGTCGCTACTGCGTTTGTGGTGGGTACCCAAGGGTGAGTCCGCGCTCGACGGAGGCTACGTAAACTACCCGCTACAGGACATTCTCGCCGTGCTGGCACTGGAGAGCTGGCGCAATGAATGCCTGGTGATTGGCGAGGATTTGGGCACCGTCCCGATCCTGTTGACCGAGGTAATGCTGGAGAACCACCTGTATTCCTATCGCGTGCTGTACTTCGAGAGGGAAAAAGGCAGCGAGCGTTTGCTCCTGCCCGGGAAATTTCCCGCGCGGTCCGTTGCGACCGTCTCTACCCATGACCTGCCGACGCTGGCGAGCTGGTGGGACGAGTCCGACCTCGATATTCGCGCCGAGCTGAACCTGTTGGGTAGTGCGGAGATGATCGGTAAGTTACGTGCGGCGCGCGACCGGGACAAGCAATTGTTGCTGGACAACTTGTATCGCAGTGGCCACCTGGGCCAGCCGCTGCGCGCGGCAAGTATACTCTCACTGACCGAGGCACTGAACGAAGCGATACACCTGTATGTCGCTTCGAGCAATGCGGCGGTGATGATTGCGCAGGTCGAGGACTGGCTGGGGATGCTCGAACCGGTGAATATCCCCGGTACGCACTTGGAACATGCCAACTGGCAGCGCAAGCTTTCCAGCCCCATCGAGGGCTTTTTTGAGCGCCCGTTAGTGAGTAGATTATGCATTAAAATCAGTAGTATGAGGAGGGAATCAAAAGTGAATTATGGTATTGATTCGGGGGCCGCAAAGGACGCGATACCGGGCAGGGTAGAGTTTCGCAGCGGCGCGGGCGGTTTTACCAATGTACAGTTGAGCTGTACCGAGGGCAGCGCGCTGGTGTCGCTGTATGGCGGCCAGCTACTTTCGTACCGCCCCACGGCTGCCAGTTCAGATCTGTTGTTCCTCAGTGAGCGTGCCGCGTTTGAATCCGGTAAAGCGATCCGCGGTGGCGTTCCCCTGTGCTGGCCGTGGTTCGGCCCCGATCCGGAGGGATCAGGCCGCCCCAACCATGGTTTCGCCCGGACGAGCCTGTGGCGAGTGATTGCGGTTGCGGCGGATACGCCGGCACAAACCCGGATCACGCTGGGACTTGGCGACACTGCCGAGAGCCGCAACCTCTGGCCCCACGAGTTCGACCTGCAACTGATAATAACGCTGGATGAGGCGCTGACACTGGAACTGGTTATCCGTAATACCGGCGCGGACAGCTTCGTCGTTACCCAGGCATTGCATACCTATTTTCGCATCGGCGATATCGACGCGCTCGAGGTGACCGGGCTGGAAGGGAACTACTACCTGGACAAGACGGATGCCATGCAGAGCAAACAGCAACGCGGGCCGGTGACCATCGACACCGAGGTGGATCGCATTTACACCGGGGTTGATGAGCCGCTGCTGATCCG
>CAMYKE010000555.1 GCA_947258895.1 uncultured Pseudomonadales bacterium
TGCAAGTGGTGCCTGTCCGGGACCTATCGCGAGTGTCTCAAAATTAGCGTCACTATCCAGTAACATGACGTTATAAGCTCCGTTTACCGGAACGCGCTTGATCAGTTCACAGGCCTCGCTAACGTTACCGGCATATTCGAGTACGTAGCGTAACAGTATCGGGATGCCGAAACCGTCGCCGAACTCCTCGCGCCCGCCAAAGGACATCGAAACCGCGAGCCCATCGGAATTGATGCCATCGAGGGCGCCCGACATGCAGTCGAGCATCGCAATAACTGCGCGCTGGTCAAACTTGGAACGCATTACCAGTCCGTCGAAAATATAGGGCGAGTAATCGTAATTACGTGCCAGCACGACTTCATCCCGGATATAGACCGACTGTGAACATCCGCGGAATAGCGGCGGTGGACAATACTGTGAAAGAAAGCGCGCGGCATGATCCCCGCCACCAGCCATTTCGACCATAGTCTCGTAGGTTGGCATGAACTCTGGCATGTGCCGTTTCAATGCCTGGATCGATTCCAGATAGGTGGGGCGCTTGCGCTCACCGAAGCGCAGGAACCAACGGCGATAGGCCGGCCAAAGAGTTTTGAAATGCTTTTGCCAGGCGGTTCCAGGCAAGTCTTCTGTAAAGGTGCGGAAGGTAAAATCCATGTGAGTGGAGAGGCTCATTAAAATGGCGAAAACGGTGGATCAATCATGGTCGGCGAGGGTGGGTCGGGCGAGTCTTCGGGTTCCGCAAGCGCGTTGCCGACGGGTTCAAGATCGTTGCGCGTCCACCAGTACCAGAAACCCTGTTCGCGCAACCAGGTGTAGAGCCGATCGATACTGTTCCATTCACGGCCAGCGCCGCGCGCATTGAAGACACGGCAAAGTTGGTTATCGACATACACCGCCACCGCCCAGGACAGCGGATGCTTGCCTTGATCACCATATCCGCCACCCTGGTGAAGCCGCTCAATTCGGTAAACCAGAGCGAACTCGCCAAGCATCGCGCTCTCGCGCAACGGTGCCAGGTCAGCCTGGGTGACCGAACCCGCGATTCCGAGAGCTACATCTTGATCCATGGTGTTGACAAATTTAGAATGATTAACTACATTATGATTCATAGTGTAGGCAACTGCAATTTTTCATGCTTGCATTTTTTATTTTAGAAAGTGTTTTATCCTTATTTTCCCAATATATACATTATGGAGCATACTGTGAGTAAAAAAATTTCCCCGATCCCACGCGGTTATAGAACTGCAACCACTTGCCTGACGGTTTTCGATGTCGATGCCGCGGTCGCCTTTTACCAGGCAGCCTTTGGTGCCGAGTTACTGACGCGCCAAAGCGGTGCAGATGACGCGATTGCAATCCATGCTACTGTCAAAATCGGCAACAGTATTGTAGCCCTAAATGTCGAATCTCCGGAGCAGGGTATTTTATCGCCCTTGAGCCTGGGGGCTTGCGCGGGTCAAATCCACCTTTACCTGGACGATGTCGATCTAAGCTGGGAACGTGCTCTGGAAGCGGGCGCCCAGGTTCACACGCCGCTTTATGACGCCTACTGGGGCGATCGTACCGGCATCCTGGTTGATGGCAATGGACAGCTGTGGTCGTTGGCAAGCAAGGTTGAAAATGTGTCCAAGGATGAGATTGCTAGACGTGCAAAGGCATGGCACCAGGTAGCTGCAGAGGTTCCGGCTGAGGCCGAATATCCGGTTGACGCTTTTTTGACCGAGGAAACGCTTGCGAAGAATTACGTTGCTGTCTAAGCTTCGAGCCTTCGTTTCAGGCAGGAAGGGCCGGGATCAATCCCGGCCCATTCCGTATAAAGCACCGGGTATGCAAGAACACTCTCTGACCGCAATAGAACAATTAAAAGCGCTCGAGCAAGGAAAAATAAACGCCGTTGAGCTTCTCGAGCAAACAATTTCGCGTGCTGAAGAAATTGTTCCTCTTTTGAATCCCGTCGCTTTAAAGCTTTACAGTCGCGCCCGCCAGGCCGCCCTGGAGGCCGATAAATTGCGCGCCAGCGGCAAAGGTGGCCGGCTTTGTG
>CAMYKE010000556.1 GCA_947258895.1 uncultured Pseudomonadales bacterium
ATGAATTACTCCGGACAGATAGATTGGATACAGAGGGCAAGCAAATCGGCGCAACATTCGGGCCGAACTTGGCGATCCAGGGGGACATTGGCTGGGCCATTCCCGGACACTGCGACCAGGCGCCGACATTATTAACGAAACGCGCGCTAAATCCAAGCCTGAAACAGGTCTCCGGCAGTTTTTATTTTGCGCTGCGATACTTGCGGGGAGTATGTGGCTGTTAAATAAGGGTTTCCGGGCAAGCCGGTCCGAAGTATGCTGGCAACAAAGCGAAATCCGGAAGTGGCAAGCGGGCGAATTTACGCTGCGCAACACGCAACATGGCCACCCGGCACGTATCCCAGCCCGTGCCCCGGGCGAGATTCCTAGCTCTTGCGGTACTCCTTCACCGTTTCGTAGGCAGCCTGGATTTCCTGGGTTTTTTCCTTGGCGATACGCATCATTTCCTCCGGAAGCCCCCTGGCAACCAGCTTGTCAGGGTGATGTTGGCTCATCAACCGGCGGTAGGCGCGTTTGATTTCGGTGTCACTGGCGGTCGCCTCCACACCGAGTACCGTGCAGGCCTCGGTGAAGCGTTCCTGTGTGGATTGGCGTCTCTCGCCACCCGCGTACCGCTGCTGTTGGCCCTGCGCGAACGCCCGCTCGGCAATGATCCGCTGGTGAATCACTTCAAAGCGCAGCCGCGATATGCCCAATTGGCCACAGGCCTGTTCCAGCAAGGACCGCTCCGCCGGGCTCAGCTCACCATCGGCATAGGCCGACTGGATCTGGATTTCGAGGAACATCTGCAGCAGGGTCGCATGGCGCCCCGCCGCATCCTTGAAGCGGTGCATCTCCTGCTCCAGATCCAGCTCGGAGTTTTTGCCCTGGTTGAAAAAGCCAATGGCGGATTTACGCAACTCGGGCGTCAGATTCATCCGTCCCATTACGTACTCTGCCCACTTGATCTCGTCCTCGGAGACCCGGCCGTCCGCCTTGGCCAGAAAGCCCATCATCACGAAAGTGGCGCGAAAGAACGCCTCCTGGGTCTGTGCCTGGCGACGCGGGTTGGGGGCGGAAAAATTCTGCGCCAGCGCCTTGTCGAACAGGTGGCCAATATAGATACCCAGCAATCCACCGAGCCAGCCAAGCCAGGCAAAGCCGAACAATCCGCCCAGTAACTTACCGAAGATCACGGTTGGCCCGCTATTGTCTTGTGTTGCAGGTACGCTTCCAGTTCGGCAAGCCGCGCCGGGGTGCCAACATCGGTCCACGCGCCGTCATGCAGGACACCGCGCACCTTGCCTCGCCCGATTGCTGCCCGGAGCAGCGGCGCCAGCGGAAATCGACCGTCCTGGCAGCCATTGAACAGCCATGGCGATAGTACGCTGACACCGGCAAAGGTATATTTACGGATACCCGGCGCGGCCTCCGCTACGACCCTGCCCGTCACTTCATCCAGGTAAAAATCCCCCGCCGGATGAAATTCCGGGTTCGGCACCAGTACCAGGTGCGCCAGTTCGAGCCGGGCGTCATGCAACCGGGAAAACGGGAAATCGATCCAGATGTCACCGTTCACCACGATAAACGGCTCCTCACCGAGCAACCCGAGGGCACGGAAGATACCACCCCCGGTTTCCAGTGCCTCGGCCTCATGGGAATAGCGAATACTGACGCCGTAGTCCCCGCCGCTGCCGAAGCAGGCTTCGATTTGTTCACCCAGGTGGGCATGGTTGATTACCAGCTCAGTGATACCGGCAGCCGCCAGGCGCTCGATATGATATTGCAGCAGGGGTTTGTGGTTCACTTGTAGCAGCGGCTTGGGCGTGGCGTCGGTCAAGGGCCGCATTCGCTCGCCGCGGCCCGCGGCCAGCAGCATCGCCTTCATGCCATGACCTCGACCGCCTGCCAGGACGACAACTGCGGATGAGCGGTCATCGCCGGGATTACGCGTGCTTCCAGCCACTGGTCAAAGTGCGCAAACTCGGGATATTCTGCGGCCACCAGTTTCAGGTAGCGGAAGGTACGCGGAATGTCGCGCAAATAACCAGGCTTGCCAT
>CAMYKE010000557.1 GCA_947258895.1 uncultured Pseudomonadales bacterium
TTGTCGGCGTGCTGTTAATAACCGCGTTGCTAATCATCCCCGCTGCCGCTGCCCGCAGGCTCTCTGCCAGCCCGGAAAGCATGGCACTGTTGTCCAGCGTTCTCGGTATGGTGGCGGTAGTGGTTGGGCTCTTTGCATCATTTCGCTGGGACACCGCGACCGGCCCGTCGATTGTGCTGGGATCGACCCTGATATTCCTGCTGGTATATCTGCTACCCGCTCGTTCGGACTAGCCTCGTCCGATAATGGATTGCAGCGCTCGAGCCATATTCGCTGGCACGTGGGGCGCCTTAAGAAATCCGACATACTCTCCCCGCGGATTGAGCAGCACGATATTGCCGCTATGGTCCATCAGGTAATTACCTTCCTCGTCGATCGGGACCTTGGCAAAGATCGCATTCAGTCCAAGCGCAAAATCATGCAAATCCTGGATTTCACCCGCGATGCCAATAAAATCGGGATTAAAATACGCGACGTATTGCTTTAGCTGCGACGGGGTATCGCGGGCAGGATCAACGGTTACCATCAGGTACTGTAGCTGGTCAGCAAAGCCCGCCTCGGCTTGCAGGGTTGTATGAAGTGTTGCCAGCTTGCTCATGGTCACCGGGCAGATATCCGGGCAATACGTATAGCCAAAAAAAACCAGGCTCCATTTGCCCTGCAGGCGCTCATTGGTGAAGGCATTGCCATCCTGGTCCAGCAGGCGGAACGGCGCCACAGTTGAAGGTTCGTCCCTCATGACCGCGCCAAGCTGGTAGAGCTGCCGCGCATCCAGTTCGGGGGTGCGCATGACGCGGTAAAACACCGCCCCGACCACCAGCGCAACTATGCACGCCAGACTGATAACCGTACGCTTTACACCGGATTGCATGCTCGTTGGCGAAGGTTACAGATAATGATCTATCAACATGGCAATAAACAGCGCCATCAGATAGTAAATGGAATATTTGAAGGTCTTCAGCGGCGCGCGCGGATTATTTCCCCACACCAGTACACAAGCCCAATACAGGAACCCGACACCGAGCGCGGTGGCGCTCAGCAGATACAGCATGCCGCTCATCCCAGTCACGAAAGGCAACAGGCTAACCGCCACCATAATCAGTGTATACAGCAAGATATGCAGCGCCGTATAACGTTTGCCATGGGTCACCGGCAACATCGGAATCTCAACTTTCGCATATTCGGCACTGCGGTGGATTGCCAGCGCCCAGAAATGCGGCGGAGTCCAGGCAAAAATAATCAGCACCAGCAACAGCGCATTGGCATCGAGCTGATTGGACACTGACGTCCAGCCCAATAAGGGCGGTACCGCGCCCGATAATCCCCCGATCACGATGTTTTGCGGGGTAGCGCGTTTCAGGTAACCGGTATAGATAAAAGCATAGCCAATCAGGGAGCCGAGGGTCAGCCAAGCGGTCAGCGAATTGACCAGCAGCGCCAGCACCGCAATACCCAGCGTTCCGATCACGACCGCGAAGATAACGGCCTGATGCGCCTTGATGCGGCCCTGCGCGATCGGACGCCGATGGGTGCGTGCCATTTGCGCGTCGATCTGGCGATCGATAATATGGTTAATCGCCGCCGCCGAACCTGCTGCCAGTGCGATCCCCAAATTACCAAACACCAGCACATCCCACGGCACCATTCCCGGCGTCGCGAGAAACATGCCAATGACCGCCGTCAGTAACATCAATGCGACGACTTTCGGCTTGCACATTTCCAGGTAGTCGTGCCAACTGGCCATGCCTGTGGATGTTGTACTGGACACTTCAGTCAAGATTATCGCCTCGGGTGCGTGCGGTTCGTAAATAATAGTTAAAGGCCACCAGCGTTAACAACAATATGGCCCCACCCGCATTATGGGCGACCGCGACCGCCAGCGGCAAGTGCCAATGGACATTGCTCAGGCCCAGGGCAACCTGCACCAGCAGCGCCAGTGCAACCAGTGTCGCCAGGTTACGCATGCCGCCATGGCCTGTGAGCCGCCAACTGAACCACACCAGCCACACGAGATCGGGTTGCGTCTCGGCCCGCTCGAG
>CAMYKE010000558.1:0-2034 GCA_947258895.1 uncultured Pseudomonadales bacterium
AAGAACAAAAGGGGTCAGATTTATTTTTGTCCTGATCGTCGGAGAATCGCCGGGAAGAACAAAAGGGGTCAGATTTATTTTTGTCCTGATCGTCGGAGAATCGCCGGGAACATGAACCTGGCCGCTTTTCTATTTTTCTACGTTTTCAGCCGCGGAGCGATACAAACAATAATCACACCCAGCCCCAGACTCCGGAATCTCATCGGCCTCCAGGCAGGCGTGCAGATCGGCTAACACGCCCTCCACCCATTCATCGCTGCCATGATGCGGAATCAACGTCACTTCGAACTCCAGCCTGGCATCAAACGCCTCTTTGTCGGAGATGCCGTTGGCATACACCCAGTAGCCGGTCTCGGACACGGTCAGGCCCTTGTGACGCAACAGCCACTGGTAGACCTCCAGCTGGCGCTTGTAAGCCGCGTGCCAGTCCTGGTCCAAAGCCATTATGGAGCCACTCTTCGAAGTAGCCTTGTAGTCCACCACGATGTGCTCGCCGGCACTGTTGATCCACAGGTCGTCGATGGCCCCGAATACCTCCAGGCCGGTGTCGAAATGCAGCACGCGCACGCCCTTGAAGTTCTGCCGCCAGACATCGAGCTCGGCATGCTCCACGGGCCGGGCATCCACCCCGTAGCGTTCCAGCAGCGGATGCTGCGTGTTGGCCACCCGGTGCACGTCGAACTCGGCCTTTAGCAAGGAATCCACCGCGGTGTTGAGATTAAACGGATAGCCCGGCGGCCGGCCCACACCCAAACGCCTGTCGAGATAGAAGCAGCGCGGGCACTCGACGAACAGGTCGATCTTGCTCCGCGAGAGCGCGAAGGGCTTGGCCGCACCCGGTTTGTACAGGTTACGGGAGCGAGGGGCTTTGTAGTATCTGGACATGATGAAAACTATACTACTAGCTGAATATCTTCAAAAATCAAGGGTCATTCCTTGTGTGGCCACGCACGCCCCCCACAATTTCCTCGCAGGACTCAGGATATTGGACCTCGACGAGCTAAAAAGAGAACTCCAGAAGTTCGCCGATGAGCGTGACTGGGATCAGTTTCATTCCCCCAAGAACCTGGCCATGGCGCTCAATGTCGAGGCCGCAGAGCTGCTCGAGCACTTTCAGTGGCTCACAGAGAAGCAGTCGGGCGCCGTATCACAAGAGGCGCTTGACGACGTTGCTGAAGAAATAGCCGACATCCAGATTTACCTGGTAAGGCTCGCCGACAAACTCAATGTGAATATTGAGGAGGCGGTAAAGAAGAAGCTTGAATCAAACGCGAGCAAGTATCCCGCCGATCTCGCCAGGGGCAGCGCCGCGAAGTACACGAAGTATCAAGCGAAAAAGTAGAGCGTCTTCAAGAACCCGAAAGGGTGTCTGACACCTTTACCACAAGAATGCAGCCACGACAGGAGATTATCGAGCCGCTATTTCCTCGTTGAGCATTTCCATCAGGCGTGCGAGATTCACCGCCGGCGCAGACAACTCCTTGCTAAGGCGGGTGGCGGCCTTGAAACTGTGTATAGCACTCTCTTTGTTATCTGTTAATGCCCGAACTACGCCGAGGTTCGAAAGAGCAATTGCTTTATTATATCGAGACTCGGACCTGCTTCTGGTAACCGCCGACTCGCAGGCCACCTTGGCCTTTCTGGGCTGATTGGATCTTACGTAAGCTACGCAAAGGTTATTCTGGGCTGCGAAAATTTCCTTCCTTCGCAGGGTCTTTGCCGTAATGCCTTCTATAGCGGTTTCCAGCTCGCCAGCCATCAGGGCGTCACCAAACGCCTGATCACTGATCACCAGCATTTCGAAGGCGTCGGCGTCGAGTTCTGCCTGCGCAGCACCCGCTGCCAACATGAACATCAAAGTCAGGCAAATTTTGAGGCCAGGCATATCATTGCCTGCTGTATCCAATCGACTCATAGTCTTTTTCCTCAAGAGATTGCACCAGATTGGTGCATCGCGGTATCCGGTCAGAGGCATTAGACGATTGTTAAGAATATACGTCAACCATCTCTTGGCGGGCCTCGGATGTCCCGGGG
>CAMYKE010000558.1:2081-3084 GCA_947258895.1 uncultured Pseudomonadales bacterium
GCCCGCGGCCCGCGCAGCCTTCGGCCTATTCTTTGGATTCAGGGCAACTGTCGCTTAGAACGGTGATGAAATAGCTGTCGGTTTTGTATTGCACGACGTAGGGCATGTCTTCAGGCGGATCCGGGACCAACCAGTAGCGGCCCCCACTTCCGTCTGGCCCTGGCGCATACACGTCACCGCTTTCGTTGTGGTGCCATTCCACATCAACCAGCAACGCCTCCGCCTCCACACCGTCAAGCATCACGGCCTCGCGCCCGGCTATGGTTGCGATCGTTCGGTAAGTGCCGTCGAATGCCACCATGGAACTCGCAAATTCGACCGGATAGCGTTTTTCATCGATGGTGGCCAGCGGCAGGCCCAGGGCATTGCCGTCCCACATGGACGAAGTTATGGGGCCGGCCAGTTCCTTGACCTGCTCGCCCTGACGCATTTCACCTGTGTAACCGGCCTTAGTAAACACGCGCTCCACCGTGGCCAGCGTGCTGCCGTCCGGAGTCGTAACCTGCTGACGCATAATTAGCGGCGCCAGGGAATCGCGATCAAACTCCGTCGTCACCACGATGCTTATGCCGTTGCCCTGCTTGGTGCTTTTACTTACCGTAATGCCATTGTTTTGTGCACTGAGGCTTTCCGCAAGCAGGCCGCCATCAGACCATTGACCGTCCTGAAAGCTGCATTGCTGCCAGCTAAACTTGTAGTCGTGAAGTTGTTTACCGCGCACCGTGCCATCACCCATGGTCATCATCGGGTCCGGCGGCGCGCTGTTACAAGCCGCCACGAGAAGCGCCGCAAGAATGGTCTGAGACTTAAGCCAGGTATTCAATGTTTATTGCTCCGGTCTGTTGCTTCGGGCCGAACTGCATTCCGAGAAAAGGGGTCAGATACCTTTTTCCGAAGAGGGGCAGACGCGAGTCAGTGCGTGTCGCCATTATTTCGAACGCAGGTGTAGCCCCCCATAGGAATACGGTAGGCACGAAGAAAAAGGTGTCAGATTTATTTTTCT
>CAMYKE010000559.1 GCA_947258895.1 uncultured Pseudomonadales bacterium
GCCTTCGGGGGTTATGTAGCGCGCCTTTTCAGGCGCTGGCGGCCTGTAGCGACCCATTTCAGAATCGCTCAGGCGGTCAAAGCCTGCTGCATCAAGCCATGGCAGCAGCTGTAGCGCTGACCGCTCTGGCAAAAGCAGGGCTGATCGTCGCCGGCATAGAGAGCCTCATCGAACTTCTTGCGCTGCGCTATGCACTGGTCCTGCCGCTCTCTGTTTTGCGGCTCTCCCAGACCACGCCGCCCGTCGAACCGATGATTGATGAACTCGCCGTCGGCTGTGACGTAATGCAAAGCCACCTCGACCCAGGTAGCCGAACCGAGCGGCTCCCGCCAGTGCGCTATCCGCGGACCGCGGTAAATCAGCATGTCACGACGAGCCAGGCCTATCGATTTGTGCTGAGCGTCCTCGTCGAGCCAGAACGGCCAGTTGCCAGATTGGTCACCGCCGAGCCCCAACACGGCGCTCACCTCCCGCTGCGGCTCGGCGATGCTGCGCTCGATGCGCGCGTTCGCCAGGTAGACGCAAAGACGCGAATGACAGGGCAGTAGCTGCAGGCCGGTTTGCGCCTCGATTTTCGGCTGCAGGTTGCGCAGCAGGCTTTCGCTCATTACGTCGCCGTACCGGTATTGCGCGGCGCCATTCGTCTGGTCTTCGTAGTAGTCCGGGTGCTGGCGTTTCATCAGCGCATAGGCCGCGTAGCGGCGGGCATCCGCCTCCGAGACGGCCTGGGCGAGCATCGCGTAGCCGTGCTTCGCGAAAAAATCCGGCCCCCCGCCGACGGCCTCCGGCTCATGCGGCTTCATGCTTCGGCGCTCACCGGTTGTCTTGCCACGGTCGCAGGTGCGAGGCCGGGTTCTTCCCAAGCACGTCCAGCCACGACCCGTAGCTCGGATTCGGCAGCACGAACCAGGAACGTCCCCAGCGATCCGCGTAGTCCTGCACCAGTGCGTCACGCCTGGTCATATCAACACCCTCGTCCTTCACGCCCGACAAAAAATCTCCGAGATCGTCGCCGAACAGCATCAGAATTCGAAAGCGTCTCGCAAACGCTGCGCGTCTCGAACCCTTGTCACGCTCGAAGTCGAATTCCGCGCTTCGCAGGTAGACGTTGCCAGGCTCGGGCGCCGGAAAGCCGGCGCGCACCAGGTTTGCAATGGTCTCGGCGCGTTGCGGGCACGGATCGCCCCCGGGTTGCCTTGCGATACAGCGGCGGTTGGTGACATATAGCAGAGTCACGCCGCGCGACCGGGCCGCGCGAGAAAACGCGACGGCTCCGGCAACCGCAGGCGCCCTGGCCTCGGCCACCCACCTGTCCCAGTGCTCGCTGCGATAGCTCAGCCCCTCGCTGATGAGGGTCGCCTGGTAGGGCGAATTGTCGAGCACGGTTTCGTCGACATCAAACACCACGCCGGGTGGCAGAGAAGCGAACTCACCCGACTGTTCCAGCGCGGCCGTCCAGTTCTCGTCGCCCAGGGCTGCGTCCAGCATGTTTTCGGCTGCTCGATAGGCCATCACGCTCAGCGCCTTGTGCTCCGCGGCCGTCTGCAGGTACAGCGTGGCATACAGGTTCTCGTGCCTCGTGGAAGACGCAGGGGCCTCCACCGCCGGCTTGGGAACCGGGATCGATGTGCAGGCCACCGCCAGTGCGCACAGCAAAATCGCGATCCCGCGCTGACGCATAATGGCAGCGCCTTGTGACGCGCGGTGTATGACGCGACCGATTGATAGACTCAACATCACCTGGCCTCCCGACTGGTTCGCCTACTGATCATCGTCATCGTCCTCACCCCGCCTGCGTTTTTCCGGCGGCGGGAACACCTTTGCAAACGTGAATGCGTTCGGACCCGGGCCCACCATTTCCAGCCTGTCGAGGCGCAGCAGCGCCTCGTCTATGCCCGGAATGTGTCCCGACGGTATCCACCACAATGCCAGGTGCGGCGCCCCGGCTTTTTCAAACCAATTGTCCCGGGCCTGCAAGAGCGCCTTGTGCGGGCTGTCATATACGAAGCGCCTGAGCGCCTCCGCCGAGCCCC
>CAMYKE010000560.1 GCA_947258895.1 uncultured Pseudomonadales bacterium
CGCCGTGCCCGGGCCCGCACCTCGGTGGGCGACATGGCCGGCGTATCGTCGATGAAGACGCGAGCTTCGGACAGGATACTCACCGCCGAGGTCAGCCTCGGCCACTCGTCATCCTCGAGCTTGCCGGTGCGGACCTTGTGCTGGTCGATGCGCCCGAGCGACGAGATCATACGCATCACCAGGGACTCGCCGGGCATCTCCATGCTGAACACCGCCACCGGAAGCTGCGCCTTGATGGCGACATTCTCAGCCATGTTCATGGCGAAGGTGGTCTTGCCCATGGACGGGCGCCCCGCAACGATGATCAGATCCGCCGGCTGCAGGCCCGACGTCATGTTGTCGAAATCCGGGAAGCCGGTGCTGACCCCGGTGATCGGCTCATCTTTCTGAAACAACTGGTCGATCCGGTCGACCGCCTTGGAAAGCAGGGTCTTGAGCGGCTGAAAACCGCCTCCGCCACGGGACCGTTGTTCGGCGATCTCGAACACCATGTGCTCCGCGGAATCCAGCAACTCGGCGGAGTCGCGGCCGTCACGCTTGAACCCGCTGTCGGCGATCCGCGTGCCCACCGAGATCAATTGACGCTTCACCGACTGCTCGCGCACGATGTCCGCGTAGGCCCGGATGTTCGCCGCACTGGGCGTTTCGTTGGCGAGCATCCCGAGGTATGCGAGCCCCCCGGCGTTATCCAGTTCCCCGGCGCGTTCCAGGGTCTCGGACAGGGTTACCACGTCCAGGGGGCTGCTGTGCTCGGCCAGGCCCTCGATGGCGCGAAAGATCAGGCGGTGTTCCTGGCGGTAGAAGTCCTGCTCGCCCACCCGATCCGCGACCTGATCCCAGGCCTGGTTGTCCAGCATCAGACCGCCCAGCACCGACTGTTCCCCTTGAATGGAATGGGGCGGAACCTTGAGCGCATCGGTATCCTGCGGGTATGGATCGGTGGATGGTGAGGGAACAGCTGGATCGAGCATGCCAGTCTCAGAAAGGAGGTGGGCCTGTGCCTAGACTACATCAGAACCCGGTTGCGAAGGAAGACGCGAGCGAGAGAATCCCAATATTGGAGAAATTGTCAATATATGCTGTATTTCCAATAGGTTGATTTTCTTTTATGATGAGTTTCAAACGCATGGCGCAAGTTACGTTGGAGGTTGTCGCAGTGCTGCTCAATGGGGCAGATGTTTTTCGAAGGCCGACCGACACGAGAGTTTACCGAGCAAGAGCAGGCTGGGCTTGCCCAGGCTCTTTGTTTCGCGAACCACTACGCAGCAAAGCTGGGGCAAGCCCCAGCCTACATTCGCAGTTCCGGCTGTGCCTCGTCGCTGCGCCTTGCCAGCCAAACCGCTTGACGCACTCTACACCACGTTCAACTGCTGTTTTTAGAAAGGGCGCACGGAATGCATCCCAGGCTACTCCTCCGGGACAACCTCCACCTTCACCACCGCTTTGACGTCAGCGTGCAGATGCAGTTCAACATCGTACTCCCCGGCTACGCGGAAGGCGCCCTCGGCAAGACGAACTTCGTGCTTTTGCACCTCGACGCCCGCCACCGACACCGCCTCCGCAATGTCGGTGGAACCCACGGAGCCGAACAGTCGTCCTTCATCACCCGCCCTGCAGGCAATGGTAATCGACGGCAAGGCTTCCAGCCGGTCTTTACGCCCGGTCGCAACCTGCAAGGCTTCAGCCGCTTCTTTCTCCAACTCCGCCCGGCGCTCTTCGAAGGCGGCAAGATTGTCGTCGGTTGCGGGAACCGCGTTGCCTGACGGAATCAGGTAGTTGCGACCGAAGCCGGCCTTCACGGAGACCTTGTCACCCAGACTGCCGAGGTTCTCGACATTCTTCAAGAGAATTACTTCCATCGTTCTTTCCTCTGAATCGGCATTCAGTTATTCAATCTATTGCCCGATGAATTCACCCGGGCACGAAAATCAAACCAGAGATCCGCGAGTCCGATTGCGACCAGCAGCACCGATACCTGGGGCATCGCAAAAAACCACAGTACGTACATCGCCACCAACCAGGCCGGATGTGCC
>CAMYKE010000561.1 GCA_947258895.1 uncultured Pseudomonadales bacterium
CTGCCTGCGCGGTATTGAGGTCGATGCGGAACTGGTGTTGAAAGCTACCAAGGTTGATGGCGTCTATTCAGCTGACCCGATGAAGTTCCCCGACGCGATCAGATACGATCGCCTCAGCTACGATGAGGTGCTGGACAAAAAACTGGAAGTTATGGACCTGACAGCTATTTGCCTTTGCCGTGACCACGATATGCCCGTGCGGGTATTTGAAATGGAAAAACGCGGTGCGCTGCTCAATATTGTCAGGGGCGGAGATGAAGGCACCCTGATTCAGTAGCGTTGGGATTGAACAGGGGCGCGGTCCAACAGGAGATAGGAAGGTGATTGACGATATAAAAACTGAAGCGCGAGAGCGGATGGAAAAGAGCCTCGAGGCCCTGGCTCATAATTTCAACAAGATTCGCACCGGCCGTGCTCACCCCAGCCTGCTGGATGGCGTGAGAGTCGAATATTATGGCGCGGACACGCCGCTGTCCCAGATGGCCAATATTTCTGTCGAGGATGCCCGTACCCTGTCGCTTACGCCTTGGGACAAATCCGTGGTTCCACAGATCGAGCGAGCGATTATGAAATCTGACCTGGGATTGAACCCGTCTACCGCTGGCGGTGTTATCCGTATTCCGATGCCCATGCTGACCGAAGAAACCCGCAAGGGCTTTACCAAACAGGCCCGGCACGAGGCGGAATCTGCCCGTGTTTCCGTGCGTAATGCGCGGCGCGATGCGATGGGAATGATGAAGGAGCTGGTCAAGGACAAGGAAATCAGTGAAGACGATGAGCGGCGGGGCCAGGAAGATGTGCAAAAGCTGACCGATTCCTTTGTCGCCAAGATTGAAAAGCTGCTGGCGGACAAAGAAGCCGACCTGATGGAAATCTAGCCTTGCAGCATGCAGATTAGCGATATTTCTCCCTCAGACGACGAATTGGAGCCGGCGATTCCGCGTCATGTGGCCATCATCATGGATGGCAATAATCGTTGGGCCAAGCGCAGGGGCTTGCCTGGTCCTGCGGGCCACCGTGCCGGCGTAGAGGCTGTGCGCGGAGTGTTGCGGGCTTGCCGGGAACATGGGGTTGATGTTCTTACGCTGTTTGCGTTCAGCAGCGAGAACTGGGGCCGCCCGCAGCCTGAGGTGCGTGCCTTGCTGGCCCTGTTGTCACGCTACCTGCGCAGTGAAGTCAGGGAGCTGCACAAGGATGGTATCCGCTTGCGGTTTATCGGGAAGCGCAGTCGTTTCAGTGAACGCCTGCGCAGGCTTATGCTTCAGTCGGAACAGATGACCGCTGCCAACACTGGCGCCACTGTGGTTATTGCCGTTGATTATGGCGGTCAGTGGGACATTGCCCAGGCCGCGCAAAAACTGGCCCAGCGCGTTAAGGAGGGAAACCTGCAGCCACGGGAGATTACTCCGGAACTGATAGACAGCAACATTTCCATCAGCGACCTTCCCAGGCCGGATCTGTGTATCCGCACCGGCGGTGACGCCCGGGTGAGCAATTTTATGTTATGGCACTTCGCCTACAGTGAACTGTACTTTACCAATACGCTGTGGCCGGACTTCGACGAAGTGGAGTTTGCCAAAGCCCTGGCTGACTACAGCCTGAGGGAGCGTCGTTTCGGTCTCAGGGACACACCCGAACTACTGGCCGGAGACGGCAGCAATGCTTAAGCAGCGTATAATTACGGCCGTGATCATGGCCGGCCTGTTCCTGGCGGGAGTAATATTTCTGTCGCTGCCCTGGTTGGCGTTGATTTTCGGTATTCTCATATGCCTTGGCGGCTGGGAGTGGTCCCGGCTGTGCGAGTGGGAATCCCCGGTGGCCCGGACCGTGTATGTGGTGGTGCTCGCCGCCGTGCTCGGGCTGCTGTACCACTATGGTCAACTGGGCGCCACACCCCAGCGCGAGCATATTCAGCCATTTCTGGGGCTCGCTTGCCTGTGGTGGTCGCTGGCACTGCTGTGGGTGAAGGGCTATCCCGGCAGCGCCGTGTTCTGGCGCACCAAAGCAATGCGCAACCTGATGGGTTTTCT
>CAMYKE010000562.1 GCA_947258895.1 uncultured Pseudomonadales bacterium
TTCAGGGCGAGCAGGCTGATATCGGCCAAATAACCTACCGGCGGGCATTGTTGGGGGCAAATGCGGCTCTTTACGCTTTGTGAACCCGGCCCCAGCCGATATAGCCGATGCCGAACAGCTCCGGGCGCCACTCGAACTCCGAGAGGTAGGGCAATGCCAGGTCCCAGGGCTTGGCCAGACCTTCGAAGGTGGTCATGTAGGGGCGCGCCTTGGCACGCACGATGACGTTAACAGGCGCCATCCACCAAGGCACGTACTTCATTCCAGCGATGGCAATCCGGGCGTTTGGGCCTGCAGCCGCAAAAATCCGCTTGAGCGCTGGAGGGGAGCGCATTACGTCATGGGTAAAATGAAAAAGGACGGCGTCGAGCGGCCCGGGAATATTGGCCGACTCGATCGACGACTCCAGCAGCGTGATGTTCTGCCAGCCGGCCTCGGTGATCCGCTGCCGGGCTAGGCTCAGCATTTCGGGACTGACATCGATGCCGACAACCTCACCTTGGGCGCCGACCGCTTCGCGCAGGAAGGGAAAGCTCAGGCCCGTGCCGGAGGCCACATCCAAGACACGGTCTCCCGGACCCAAGGCGAGTTTCTCGATTGTACGCACGCGCATCCGCAGCGTACGCTGTGCCGAGGCATCATAGCCGTTGGCATGCTGGCGATACTGGGCAACGGCTCTCGCCGCGTTGGGCGCATCGGAACGCTGGGTCAATTTTAACCTGCACTTTGTGAGGCGAGTCAGGAAGGTAACTACGGGCGGGCCCGATTCGCCGTTGCATTAGTCGTCGTCAAGTTTGCGTGAAAAGGTTACCGATGACAAGCATCGAGACAAGCCCCCAGAATGCCAGTCGAGGCCCTAACCGTCTGATTTCTCTTCTTTAACGCGGCGTTTGGCCCGCTCACCTTGTCGCGACAGGCCCGTGGATGCACAATAGCGGCTTGAACGGCTTGGTGACGGTGCCGGAGATTCAGGCACCATCTCCAACGCCATACCGAAGGCTCGATAGCCTTGGCCGGCATTGTCCGAAGCTCCAACCGGGCTTCTCACTGGCCGCGAAAACCATCGCTTGGGTCTGGTTGATAGATGAGATGGCGTACGGGAACTGTACGCAGGATCTGATAGTCTCAAACAGGTTAAGGTTGACACCGCTAAACCGTAATCGAAAGAAGCAGAATAAGGAGTCAAAACGCACCGTGATCAGCGCTGGTATCGACCGTTTGTGCGATCTTGATCGGCGCAGGTTCTTTCGCCAATGGCAGCCGGCCATCCGAAACCTGCCGCAACGCCACGGATATTTCCCGGAGACCGCTGTGATGGACACGCCGTGAAGCGCAACAAGACCCTGGTGCTTTTTGGCTACGATTGGGATCGAATCGAATTTCGAAAGCTGTCGCGGGAGTGGGCACAGCTGCATGCGGGCTTCGATCTGTTCAGCTTCCCGAGCAATGCACGACTGGCCTGGTTCGATATGGATCGCTTCAGCAGCCTCGCAGCACTGCGAGCCAGGGTGCAGGGTGCACGCGCTGTGGTCAGCAACCATGAACAGTTCGGCGCACTCGGTGCCGCCCTGGTGGCGGAAAAGACGCGATGGCCAGGCACCCCCGTGGAGGCCGTACTGGCTTGTCAGCACAAGCTGTATGCGCGAGAGGTCCTGGAACGCGTCGCGCCGGAAGCCAACATCCCGTTTCGCAGACTGGAGGCAGCGTACGACGCCGACATTCCCGAAGGGCCCGACTATCCAACCTTCGTCAAGCCCGTCAAGGCGGCCTTCTCCGTGTTGGCCAGGACCGTCCACAGTCACCAAGCTCTTTTCGACCACACACGATTCAGCAGGCAGGAACTGTGGACTATCCGTCATCTTGTGGAGCCTTTCGAAAAGATCGCGCGCAGACGGCTGCCGGGCGCAGGTACGGCCCACAGCCTGATGCTCGAGGAGAGCCTACGAGGCCTTCAGTACTGTCTGGACGGCTATTGTTTCGATGGCAGCGTCCGCCGCCTGGGTATTGTGGACGCCATCATGTACCCCGGC
>CAMYKE010000563.1 GCA_947258895.1 uncultured Pseudomonadales bacterium
CTCATTCTGCAAGGACTGGATGTTAAGCTATCGGCGGTTACCGGCCGCAACGGCCGCACCTGGCATCGAGTGGTGGTCGGGCCGTTCCAGTCTCGGTCCAGTTTGAACCGGGCACAGGATATTCTCGCCGACGCAAATACCGAATCAATGCTGATCCTGGCGAAATAGCGCTCGCCCCCGGACCAACGGCCTTGAAAACCATTTTTCCGGCCTCCATATATCTTGATACAGCGGCCCCGATTTGCCCGTCAACCCCTTCCAGACCCGGGCGATCGCTGCAACTCCCCGAAAAGGTAATCGTATGACCACCATAGTATCAGTGCGCACCAAAAACAAAGTGGTGCTAGGCGGAGACGGCCAGGTTTCGCTGGGCAATACCGTAATGAAAGGCAATGCCCGCAAGGTACGGCGCCTCTACAAGAATCAGATCATCGCCGGCTTCGCAGGTGCGACCGCCGATGCCTTTACCCTGTTCGAGCGCTTTGAAGGTCAGCTGGAAAAGCACCAGGGACACCTGATGCGCGCGGCGGTCGAGTTGGCGAAGGACTGGCGCACCGATCGCAGTCTGCAACGTCTCGAAGCCCTGCTGGCAGTCGCGGATGGCGAACATTCCCTGATTATTTCCGGTAACGGGGATGTCATCGAGCCCGAGCATGGTCTGATCGCGATCGGCTCCGGAGGCCCCTTCGCCCAGGCCGCTGCGCGCGCGCTGCTGGAGAACAGCGAGCTCGATGCACGCGCTATCGTAGAAAAAAGCCTGGCAATCGCCGCGGATATTTGCGTCTTTACCAATCATAACATCACCATCGAAGAACTGGACGCCACCGCCTGAGCGGCCCGGTACAACCCAATTTTCCGAGACCCAAACCATGCCCACCATGACTCCCCGTGAGATAGTTCACGAACTCGACAAGCACATCATCGGCCAGGCCGATGCCAAGCGCGCGGTAGCGATTGCGTTGCGTAATCGCTGGCGGCGAATGCAGCTGGACGAACAAATGCGCAATGAAATCACCCCGAAGAACATCCTGATGATCGGGCCTACCGGGGTCGGCAAAACCGAGATCGCGCGCCGCCTGGCCAGGCTGGCCGATGCGCCGTTCATTAAAATCGAGGCTACCAAATTTACCGAGGTCGGATATGTCGGCCGTGACGTGGAGTCAATTATTCGCGACCTCGCGGACATGTCGATGAAATTGATGCGCGAAAATGAAATGGAGAAGGTCAAGCACCGCGCCGAAGATGCGGCGGAGGAGCGCATTCTCGATGCGCTGCTGCCGCCGCCACGACGCGGTGCCGGTGAAGCTCCGGAAACGGAAGCGGAGTCATCCACGCGCCAGGTGTTTCGCAAAAAACTGCGTGAAGGCCAGCTCGATGACAAGGAAATCGAGATCGAAGTGAACAGCACACCGTTCGGCGTGGAAATTATGGCGCCCCCGGGCATGGAAGAAATGTCCAACCAGCTGCAGAACATGTTTTCCAATATGTCCAGCGAACGCAAGAAAGCGCGCAAGCTGAGGATAGTCGACGCCAAAAAACTGCTCCGTGACGAAGAGGCAGCACGGCTGCTGAATGACGACGAACTCAAGGTCCGCGCGCTGGAGGCCGTAGAGCAAAATGGTATCGTGTTCCTCGATGAGATCGACAAGGTCACCAAACGCTCCGGCACCGGTGGCGTCGACGTGTCCCGCGAAGGCGTACAGCGGGATTTGCTGCCGTTGATCGAAGGCTGCACCGTTAACACCAAGATTGGCATGATCAAGACCGATCACATTCTGTTTATCGCGTCCGGAGCGTTTCACCTGGCCAAACCGTCGGACCTGATTCCCGAATTACAGGGCCGGCTACCGATCCGGGTCGAGCTGGGCGCGCTTTCCCCCGAAGACTTTGAGCGCATCCTGACCGAACCGGACGCCAGCCTAACCGAACAGCAGCAGGCCTTGCTGGGCACCGAGAATGTTGGCCTCGAGTTTACACCGGACGGCATCAAGCGCATTGCCGAGGTCGCCTGGCAGGTAAACGAGCCTATGTCAATGAACACCTCGGCGCGCTGGCGGAGGATGAAGACCTGTCGCGCTATATCCTCTAATCCTGCCTGTTAACACGCAGCAGCCGAATCCCGGACATGGCAAACGCACCGACCGACATCAAGCTCCACCGCAAATCCCGTACCCTGGAGATCGGGTTTCCGGATCAGCAGCGCTATGTGCTCAGTTACGAGTTCCTGCGCGTGCACTCGCCCTCCGCGGAGGTGCGCGGTCATGGCCCCGGGGAAGAAACCCTGCAAACCGGCAAGCGTGGAGTGCAAATCACAGGCCTGGAGCCAACCGGCAATTACGCCATCAAAATCAGTTTCGATGACGGCCATGATTCCGGGATCTACTCCTGGGAGTATCTCCGGCACCTGGGGGAGAACCAGGCCAGCTTGTGGGACGACTACCTCGCCAGGCTGCACGCCGCCGGGGCAACCAGGGACCCCGATACCAGCGTCGTCAGGTTAATGGATCCTGGACCGCCGGGTAGTTAGCAGACTGTTGATACGCTGCAGGCTAGGAGCCTGTCGGACTTGGGTGTTCGGTCGATAATTGCATCCTGCATGATCGACACTTCCGCCATCCATGGCGGTCGTAACGAGGG
>CAMYKE010000564.1:0-1767 GCA_947258895.1 uncultured Pseudomonadales bacterium
GGTGCTGTACGGAGTCGGCCGGCTTTTCAGCCTGAGTAACAAGGAGTCCCTGAAGCTGGCGGTAATGCTATCCCAGGGCGGTGAATTTGCGTTCGTGATCTTCGCTCAGGCCGGCACACTTCACCTGCTCAGCGATGAGCTGCGGGATCTGTTGATCCTCATGATCACGTTTTCGATGGTCATGACGCCGTTGTTGCTGATCGTCACACGGCGCATCTTCGCCCGTCCGGTTAGTCTCGATGAGGAAAGCCTCTGGGAACCGCTGCCGCACGAATCAGTGGCGGTGATTGCCGGGTTTGGCCGCTTTGGCCAAATCGTCGGGCGAATCTTCAGTATGCACCGGATACCCTATACCGCGCTGGATAAAAGCCCGGATAACATCAGCATCATGCAGCGGCTGCGCCTCAAGATCTACTATGGCGATTGCACGCGGCTGGATATGCTGGAGAAAGCCAAGGTGGGCAAGGCCAAGGTATTTGTATTGGCGATCGGGGACATGAGTTCTTCGCTGAGGACCGCCGAACTGGTCCTGAAGCATTATCCCGAAGTCGTTTTGATTGCCCGTGCACGCAACCGGATGCATGCCTATCGGCTCATCAACATTGGCGTCAAGCATGTCTACCGGGAAACGTTCGAGTCGAGCTTGCAAGCGGCTCTGGGTTCGTTATTTGAGCTCGGCTATCCGGACCAGCAGGCGATTGCGGCGGTCAATTTGTTTCGTGATCATGATATCAGGATGCTGGGAGAGGCGGCAGCACACTACCAGGACGAGGACAAATTGGCGGAGCTGGCGCGGCGGGGGCATGCCGAACTCGAGGAGCTATTCGAGCACGACGCCTGAGCGGCGGCGCCAGGATTGCGGGTCGCAGCCGCAAAACCCCCTTGAGCATTGCGCGAATGGCTGTATGATGGCGCACCTTTTTGAATGATCCGGAAAACGAGTGCTGACCGATATGAGCGAAGGCGAAAAGCTGCAGAAAATACTGGCCAATGCCGGGTTGGGTTCGCGCCGGGTGATGGAAGAGTGGATCAAGCAGGGTCGCATTCGAGTCGGTGACCGGACTGCGACGCTTGGCGATCGCGCGGACGCCAGCGCCAGGATCTATGTCGATGGTCGACCGCTAAAGATCAGCGCTACCCGGACCGATGAGACCCGCGTTCTGATTTACCATAAGCCGGTGGGCGAGATCAGTTCGCGCCAGGACCCTGAAGGTCGCCCCAGCGTATTCGATCGCCTGCCCAAGCTGGTCGGAGACCGCTGGATCAGCGTTGGACGCCTGGATATCAATACCTCGGGCCTGCAGCTCTTTACCACCGACGGTGAGCTCGCCAACAAACTCATGCATCCCTCGAGCGGCCTGGATCGCGAATACATGGTACGGGTGCTGGGTGATGTGAGCCCCGAGCAACTCGAGCGCATGCGCCAGGGCGTGGAACTGGAGGACGGCCCCGCGCAGTTTACCGATATCGTTCCCGGCAAAGGCGAGGGCGCCAATCGCTGGTACTATGTGTGCCTGATGGAAGGTCGCAATCGCGAAGTGCGCCGGCTCTGGGAATCCCAGGGTTTGCAGGTAAACAGGCTCAAGCGAGTACGCTACGGACCCGTTTTTATTCCATCGCGGCTCAAGCAGGGAAAGTGGGAGTTACTGGAGCAGCCGGAAGTGACCGCGCTCTACCAGGCGGCCCAATTGGAGCCACGGCGAGTGGCGCGGGTCAGCAATTCGCAACAGGAACGCATGCAGCGCCAGCAAAACAAGCGTCCCAAAC
>CAMYKE010000564.1:1776-3800 GCA_947258895.1 uncultured Pseudomonadales bacterium
ACAGACCCGGTTGCGGCCCTCATCCTTGGCGACATAGAGTGCTCGGTCAGCACGTTCCGTCAGGGAACTGCCGCTGTCGTCCATTGTTAAGGCAGCAACCCCCAGGCTGGCGGTAACGGAAAATTCCTTGCCATCGTGATCGAACTTCATTTCTGCAATTTTCTGGCGGATTTTTTCTGCAAGGAATACTGCCTGCTCGGGGTCGGTCTTGTGCAGGATCAACATGAATTCTTCGCCGCCATAGCGGAATAGCAGATCGGTCTTGCGAATGGTCTGCTGAAGCTCCTTGATCGCCCGTTTCAGCACCATGTCACCGCAGGGGTGACCATACTCATCGTTGATGCGTTTGAAATGATCAAAGTCGATCATCACCACCGATAACGGAATTTCGTCGCGTTTCGCAATATCCATTTCCCGGAGCAGCGAGGAATCCAGCCCAATCCGGTTACCGGCGCCGGTAAGTGCGTCAGTCGTCGCGGCGCGAATCGCGGCCCGATAGCGCAGCGCATTGCGCAGCGGATAGGGGATACAGGATAACAGGTTCTCGATACTCTGCAGGTCTGCTTCGCTGAAACGCTGGTCGCGACTGAAGGCGATGGTGCCCAGATAGTCCGCGTCGATTTTCAATTCGTAACTGACGCGATGACGGCCGCTCGCAGACGTTTCAAAATGGGCGCCCGTCTCGTTGTGTTCAAACTGCATGCCAGCCACGGGTACCAGTTCGTTTAACTCTTTATTGAAGGCGCTCAGGATATCCGCTAACTCGAGGGAGGACTGCAGGTCGCGCAGGAGTCGAGTGAGCATTTGCAGCTCCTTCGACTTGTACTCGGTAGCCTGAATACGGGTTGGCGCCAGACGGCTTGCGAGATCATATACGTTAGATTGTGGCATTACCTGGTCCATTGATTGCTCCGTTGGTGGTTCCGGCGCCAGCCTGCCGGGTTTTCAGCTGCGCATCAGCTGGGGTTACTTTACGTGAATGCCAGTTTCGTGCCAACCCAAAATCCAAGTAATAATTTTCTACGAAAACAAAGGGTTACATGAAGAGTCAATTTTTTGTCAGTTGCGCGCCGCGATCGTGGACTCCCGCCGCGGGATGAGGTGACAAAAAATTGTCGCTTTTCCTCGCACTGTAACGTGAAAACAATAGCGTTTCCAACCCCCGCCAGACCGGCTCATTGCTGGGCATTCAGGGATTGCCCGGTAATTCCCCGGCTTTGCGGCCCCATAAGATACAGATAGGTCGCCATGATTGCTTCCGGCGCCGGCCTGTCCAGAGGATTTTCCCCCGGGTAGGCCTGGGCGCGCATCCGGGTGCGGGTGCCGCCGGGATTAATGCAGTTGATGCGAATCGGGGCGATCCCCTCCACTTCATCCGCCCAGGTTTGCATCAAGCCTTCCGTGGCGAATTTGGATACCGCGTAGGCGCCCCAGAAGGCGCGCCCGACGCGACCGACGCTCGAGGTGGTGAAGATCACACTGGCGTCGTTGGCAAGCTCCAGCAACGGCAATAACGCCTGGGTCAACAGGAATGGCGCATTGAGATTGACCTGGATGACTCGCAACCAGGTGTCGGGATCGTAGTTGGCCAGCGGCGTGAGCTGCCCGAGAATCCCGGCGTTATGCAGCAGGCCATCCAGGCGACCAAATTCCGCGCCGATCTGCGACCGGAGTTGCTCCATATCCGCGGCGCTTGCAGACTCGAGGTCCAGCGGAATAACCACCGGTGTTGGCTGCCCGGCGGCTTCTATCCGGTCGTACACGGATTCGAGTTTTTTGGCGGTGCGGCCGAGCAGTAACACTGTCGCGCCATGAGCCGCGTACGCAAGTGCGGCGGCGCGCCCGATGCCATCCCCGGCACCGGTGACCAGGACGATACGATCTTGTAACAAGTCGGCGGGGGCCTGGTAGTCCTGCATATCGATATCCATAAATTCAGGGCTCGACTAATTGGTTGATGAGTTCCAGTAACTGCAGCGGCTGATCCAGCTGGAAGTCGGCATTCCAGTCGGCGGCGCTATCCC
>CAMYKE010000565.1 GCA_947258895.1 uncultured Pseudomonadales bacterium
TCCTGGTAGGCGGGAATCGCAGTCAGGATATTTTGCAGATGACGCAATAATTGCGTCGCAAACTCGTCCGCATATCTCGATGGATCATAAACCAGCACCAGGCGAAGCTCCGCGCCCGGCTCAACCAATACTGCCAGGGGGTAATTGCTTTGATCGAGGGATTCTCGCTCGAGAATTTGTAACCCGGCAAAATCTTGCTCACCCGTTTCCATGTCAGGGAAATTTTCCATCACAACGATCGTGTCAAAAAGTGCCTCTCCGCGCGGAATTTCACTCCATTGCTGAACCCTTAGCAGTGAGCAATGTTCGTGCTCGCGAACTCGCAACAGGTTGTTTTGCAGGGTGATGAGCCAGTCACACAACACCGCATCATCGTCTATCGCGACCCGCACGGGCAGCGTATTAATGAAAAGTCCCACGCATTGATCTACCCCGGGAATTTCCGCGGGGCGGCCGGAAAGGGTGGTCCCGAACACCATATCTTTTTCACCACTGTAGCGCTGCAGCGTCAGGGCCCACGCACCATGCACCAGTGTGTTCAGGGTAATTCTCAATTTGCGGCCAGTTTCGAGGAGCGAAACCGTGGCGCTGGCCGGGCAGCACACCTGGACCTGGCGATACAAGATCTGGCGCTCGCCGCCACTGGGCGCGGATGGCGTGCGCAAGGACGTTCTGGAGTCAAAGCCGCCAAGATACTCGCGCCAGAAGGCAGCGGCTGCCTCGGGATCCTGCGCGCGCAACCAGCCGATATGATCGCGAAAGGAGTACGGGGGCGGCAGGCTCAATTGCTCGCCCTCCATTCCGGCAGTGTATAGCCTGAACACTTCATCGTGAACGATCGCGGCTGACCAGCCATCCAGCAGTATATGGTGGCAAGTCCACACCAGGCGGCAGTGCATGGGGCCTACCTTGAGCAACAACATCCGCAGCAAGGGTGCTTCACTCAGGTCGAAACCCAGGCATCGCTCATCCTGCAAACGCCGTTCCAGTTTGGCTGCCAACTCGGTGTCGGTTGCATCGCTCCAGTCAACGACCTCCCAGGAAAGTTCCGCTTGCTGCCTGACTACCTGCAGCGGTTCGTCGAGACCGTCCCATAAAAACGCTGTCCGCAGGACCGGGTGCCGGCGCAGCACCTCCCGCCACGCGGCCTGCAGTGCCTCAAGATTCAAATCCCCCGCCAACAGCCATTGAATCTGACCGACGTAGGTACCGGAATGTGGCGAATTTATGGTATGGAACAGCATGCCCGACTGGGTTGGGGACAGGGGGTAGACGTCTTCGACGTTTTCCAGTTCCACGAGGATCAACCCTTCTTCAGCAGCACTGCCAGTTTCTGCAATTCCTTTGCATCGACATCCGTTGCCTCCCGATAGTTTGCGGATGCCGCCTTGCTATCGACGGCCGGGCTCAGGTCCGGTGTTGTCCCGTCGGACTCCGACCGCAAGATCGCGACGCTCGCCAGTTCTTCAACCGTTTGATGCTGGAAGAGTTGCTGCGCGCTGACCTTGATTCCGGCTTGGTTGGCTTTCGCGACGATCTGGATTGCCGCGATGGAATCCCCGCCCAGATCAAAGAAGTTATCGCTTATCCCGACCCGCTGCACCCGCAATACTCTCCGCCAGAGGTCCGCCAGCTGCACTTCGAGCGGCTTGCCCGGCGCCCGGTATACTTCCTCGACCGACGGACGGCCGGAGCGCTGACCGGGAAGCGCATACCTGTCGACCTTGCCATTGGTTGTGAGCGGGATTTCCTCCAGCTGGATAAAGTCTGACGGTACCAATGCGGCCGGCAGGCGCTCTGCGAGAAACGTACGCAGGTCGGCGCTCTGCTGGTAGCCGGCGGCGGTAAAATAGATCGCCAGGCGGGTGCTGCCGGGTCCGGCGCTGTAGGCATCCTCCTGGTAACCGATTTCCGCCAGGATCTCCTCTACCCGCTTGACGTCGATGGAATCATTCAGCCACTGTACACGGGAATCCCCGTGTACATGATGTCACCGGCTGCATTTGCAGTCCG
>CAMYKE010000566.1 GCA_947258895.1 uncultured Pseudomonadales bacterium
GATACCGGCGAGGGAGGCCGGATCACCGACCACGCCCGAGAGGGAAATCCGGATTTCATCCAGCACCAGATCCAGGTCGGCTTCGACGTCTTTTGCCGCGATAAGCGCGGCCAGCGTGCCTATTTCGCCATCGATACTCCAGGGGAACCCGTTCAACAAGCCATGTCCAGTCGCCGCAATCTGCTCCCTGTGGTCCGTCTTGCCGGTCAGTGCCGTGACCTCGACGACCAGCGGGGAAGCGCCCGTTCGTGGCGCATGTACCGATACGCCTGCCAGTTTGAATTGCCGGATAATCCACGGGTTTCCTGGGGACACGGGGGTTGGGATGGTATCCCGCGACCCGGAGCGCTCCGGTGCTCCGTCAAGGCGTATATCGACATTTTCCGCAACCAGGTCCAGCAGGTGAACCTGGTCTCTGAAAAGATCGGGAATATCGATCCTGATGTCCAGGGACTCCGCGGTAATCGACTGCAGCGCACTGCCCTCGCGGGACGGCCCGAGGCGAAGCTGCCCGGCCGTGATTCTTGGCTGACTCGAGAACGACACCTGCAGTGGCCCGGCAATTTCCAGGTGCCGTCCGGTATTCCGTTCCACGAGGTATGCCGCAAGCGGTTTGAGCGTGTCGGGATGGGTGATGCACCAGGCGATCGCGATGAAAACGGTCACGAACAGGCCTGCAACAGACCATATCGCAACTCGCAGCCACCTGGTTTTACGTTTTGTTTTCACCGGACCTCATTGCCCTGTACTCCGAATTTCCGGAGGCGCCAGCGCCGGCCGGGCATTCGAGGCGGGAAGTGTCTGATGAACCAGCGGCTTTACTCGTCCGGCATTACTCGTCCGGCTCAAATGCTGAAATCTTCGAGCCCTGGATACCGGCGCCGGCCATCAGTCCCTTCTGTCCAAACACGAGCGCGAAGATGTCTTCCTGCATGGTGGTCGTGGTCATGGTTTTGGCCATACCTTCATCCATGATGACAATACTAGGCCCGACGCCAACCTCCCAGCCGTCGCTGGTTTCCAGGTATTCGAGAGCCTCGGGGGTCATCAGGAACAGCACGTAGCCAAAAGACTGAGCGCCGATTTGCAGGCCGTATGATACTGCGCTCGAACGGTAATAGCCGATGCTTTGGCCGCCCTGGCGCAATACGCCCTCACCGTATTGGCCGCCGACTCCGAATCCGGCCTTGACGATCGAGGGAAAAATCAGCACCGCTTCGGCCTCTTCAGCAAGCTTCACGGCCACCGGTGACTCTTCGAACACGCGCTCCAGTGCCGCGTCCGCATCCCGGTCAATCGTCCTGGCAGTATCCGCCAGTGCCTGACCGTGAATAAAAAAGGCTAATGCGAGCAAATAAAGACAAGCCAGCCATGGACGGGCTGATCTCATTGAATCGGCTGCGGCGATCGCTGGGAAGTTCATGAACTTTTACTCCATTGGATGGCGGTGCAGGTCCAGAGTGCCTGTGCCGGCGAGTGAGTTCCGGCCATTGCACGCCATGTCAACAGGATCGCCGCAGGGCTACTTCGTTGGGTCCGGCGCTGTGGTCGCCACTGTATGCATACGTATATCGAGCGGTTTGCTGGTGTCGAGATGAATATCGCGCTGCGGGAACGCAATAGTGATGCCAGCTTCCCCGAGTTTGCGGATTAACGACCGATGCAGTTCGGTTTGGACGCTCATGCGATTTTCCATCGAGGGCAGGTAAACACGCAGGCTCATCTTGAGCGCACTGTCGCCGAACCCCTCTAAGACCACAAACGGTGCGGGGTCTTCCAATACGTTTTCATTTTCGCTGGCCGCTTCCTCGAGCAACTTCATCGCCAGCACAACGTCGCCGCCATATTCAATGCCAACGTTGACCGTGAGCCGGATGATTTGATCGGTCAGCGACCAGTTGAGTACGGGCTTGGTGATAAATTCCCGGTTTGGCACCAGTAACTCGCGCCGTTCCCAATCGCGGATGGTCGTTGCCCGGATCCTGATGCGCGTCACCACGCCATTGATATTT
>CAMYKE010000567.1 GCA_947258895.1 uncultured Pseudomonadales bacterium
ATCGCCAGCGCGCTGGCGGACGTCAACCTGGTCAACTGGTACGTGGAGAACGTGCCCGAGCTGCCCGGCACCGACAATTTCTCATGGATCACGGGGTGGACATCTGCCCAGACCGGGGAGGACCTGCTCGACCTGCTCGCGGAGCATCAGATCAGGGGACTGCTGCGCACGTCCGAGCCACCGCCCGGTATCGAGCCGCCCTCGCTGTTCAGGAACCCTTCCTGGATGCGACCGTTCGAGTTTTTCACGGGCCTCCTCGGCGTGCCGGCGGCCGGTGAGGCCGACCCGACCGCGGTGGTTGCCATCGTCGGTCCCTTGATGTTCGGCTACATGTTCGGTGACGTCGGGCATGGCTTGATACTGATGCTTGCCGGGGCGGCCTTCTACCGCCGTTTCCCGGCGCTCAAACTGCTGATCGCAGGCGGTGCGCTGAGCGTCGTTTTCGGGTTCCTGTTTGGCAGCGTGTTTGCCAGGGAGGACCTGATACCAGCGCTGTGGCTGCACCCCCTGGAACACCCCGTGCTTATCCTGGCGATCCCCCTGATCGGCGGCGCGGTACTGCTGCTGGTCGGGATGCTGCTCGACGCGGCTCAGCAGGCCTGGCAGCACCATTTCTCAATTTGGCTCAAGACGGGCGCGGCCCTCGTTGTCTGCTACCTCGCGCTGCTCGGTTCGTTCCTCGAGATACGTCTCCTGTGGGTCGCCCTGGGTGCGGCGCTCTGGTACGTAACCGGCCGGGCAGTGATTGCCGCTGACCATCACCTGCTGGCGCTGGGTGGGGCGCTCACCGAGCTCGGCGAGACCCTGCTTCAGCTCGCCGTGAACACCATTTCCTTCGTGCGCGTTGGCGCGTTCGCGCTGGCGCACGCTGGCCTTTCAGCAGCGGTAATCGGTGTCTCGGAGGCACCGGGTTCTGCCGTCGGCATGCTGCTGGTCCTGGTGCTGGGTAATGTCCTGATTATTGGCCTCGAGGGGCTCATCGTCGGCATTCAGACCACGCGGCTGGTGCTATTCGAGTTTTTCGTTCGATTCCTGAGTGCCGGGGGGCGGCCGTTCAAACCGCTGGCCATTCCGAATTCATCCTCGACTTCGAACAAGAGGTAATGCAAATGATTTTACAAAAGCGCCTTTTGATACCGGCAACCGTGCTGACCGTAGTCACCGGCCTCATCGCGTCGCTGCTGCTTGTGGCGTCCGCCTTCGGACAGGAGGCCAGCACTCTTGCGGTTGCCCCGGAGGTCGAGCGCTGGGCGATGATGTCTGCGGCAATTGCCGCAGGACTCTCCGCGCTGGGGGCCGCCTACGCCGTTGCTCATGTCGGATCGGCGGCCGTGGGCGCGCTCGCCGAGAAGCCCGAACTGCTCGGACGCGTGCTGATTCTTGTCGGCCTTGCCGAAGGCATCGCAATTTACGGCCTGATTGTTGCGATCCTGATTCTCAACCGGCTCGGATGACGTGACCAGCGTAACGTTCATCGGTGACGAACTGTCGGCGGCAGGCTTTCGTCTTGCCGGCGCCCGTACGCTCACGCCTGCCAAATCGGAAACGGCAAAGGTACTGGCACGCGCCCGAACCGGCTGCGAATTGCTGCTGATAACGGCCGACTATGCGCGCGAGATACCAGACGCGGTTTTGGAGAATGCTTTACGCGAGAGCAAGCCGCTGATGCTGGTCGTGCCCGATGTGCGGCGCCATTTTAAGGCGCCCGATCTTGCTCGTGAAGTTGATCGCGCCCTGGGGATCGAGTCATGGAAGACTTTGCGGGTGTCGTTCAGATGCAGGTCGACACGCTTCTCGAGACGCTGCGGCGCCACCAGGCCATGCGTTGCCAGGAGATATCGAGCGCCGCAGAGAAGCGCGCCGCGGAGCTGCTCAAGGCGGCAAGAAAGCAAAGCCGCGAGCGGATGCGACAGGCCGTGGTGCAGGAGCGGCAAAGTATCGATTCGGCTCTTTCGCAGGCGCATGGCCGGATGCGAACGCAGCAGCGCAGGCTGCTCCAGCAGCAT
>CAMYKE010000568.1 GCA_947258895.1 uncultured Pseudomonadales bacterium
AGAAGTACCTCATCTTTACGCCAGGGAAACGCGTCAAATTTCCCTTGCAGGTTCTTCTTCGGCAACTCAGGAAAGTGATAAAGCAGCGAGTGTGAGAACTCTCGCCAGCCGAGTTCACTTTTGAAGAGTTCTACATTTTCGTTGTCACCCTCAAACTGGATACGATGCCAGACCTGGTGCGGTGAAATTTCTCCCCAGTGCAGGTAAGGGGAAAGCCGGGAGACGCTTTTCTTCGCCGGGAAATTCCGCCCTTCTTTGTATTGGGTAACGCCTTGCTGAGCAAAAGTTTCCAGCGTTTGTTGCGCGCCTTGCTCGCCGATATGCCAGTGAGGGATTAACTGTTGATGCCATGGGATTTTGGGCAGCAACTCCAATTCATCCAGTTGCAACGCATTAAACTCGCCATCGGCCAACGATATATTTTCTGGTTCGGGTTCCGGCGCACGAACCGGGTCGGCATTAATCAGGCAGCCTCTGCGATAGAAGGGTGTGAAAACCTTGTAGGGCGTGCCATCGGCTTTCAGGGTCTCAAGTGGCTCCCAAAGCAGGGAGCCGTTAAAAGTACTGACGGGTACATTGGCCAAACCAAGCGCGGCCTCAATATTGTTGTCCTGTTGGATGCGCCAGGGTTCGTAACATCGATTCCAGCAAACGCCAGCTATGCTGTGTTGCCGGCATAGTTCGGAAATAATTGTTTGGGCATCTCCACGAAAAAGCCGGAGATTCCCGTTCAGACTTTCGTTAAGCGACGCAAGTGAATTGTGCAACCACCAGCGTCCCGCGCCACCGATTGCATGTTGGCCCGCGCTGGCATCATCGAGAATATAAACGGGTAAAACCTTGCCCTGTTTTGCGGCAGCGATAAGCGCCGGGTTATCGGTGAGCCGCAAGTCCTGGCGAAACCAGTGTATGACCAATTGATCAGGCATATGCATTCTTTCCTAACATGTGAATTCTTCCTAAAGAGTATCGGTGTGCAAAGGCATGCTGCCTAACTCGGAATTTCGAGGCCATCCCAGGCGAACACCTTGCCGCTGTCGCTTGGTGTTAACCGGTCAATCACCGAAATTAGTTTTTCAGCCGAGTATTCCGGGGTAAATAATTGTCTGTCAGGCACATTCCCCTGGAAGGGTTTGGACAGCTGGCTGTCTACGGTGCCGGGGTGCAACCCGACAATAATGGTATTTTTCTGGCGCATCGCCATTTCGATACTGATGGTTTTGAGCACCATGTTCAACGCCGCTTTGGACGCGCGGTAGGCATGCCAGCCTCCCAGGCGATTATCCGAAATGCTGCCGACACGTGCTGATAGTGCGGCAAAAACGGCGCGTTCGTCGCGTTTCATCAGCGGTAGGAAATGCTTGGCGACCAGGGCAGGGCCGATGGTGTTGGTAAGAAACGCTTTCTCGAAGCTTTCGGCGGATAACTGTCGGATCGTTTTCTCCGGCATCATAGAGTCATCGTGCAGTATTCCGGTGGCGACGATTACCAGGTCAAGAGGCCCGGTTTTCGAGGCCTTTTCAGCAGCCTGCTGGATAGTCGATTCATCATGAAAATCCATGCTGTGTGATTGTACATTGGGCAGGTTAAAGTCGGTACCGGTGCGTGAGAAGGCCAGAATGTTGGCCGAGCCATCACGGGCAAAGTGGCGTACAAAGGTCGATCCGATACCGCCCGAGGCGCCAATAATGGCAATATTTTGGTGGCTCATTCCAGCTCCTATATCCTGTTACTTAGGCCCAGGCTGGCCGGGTAGGGTTGCAGGTAGCGCTGGGCTCGAATGTAATCGCTACCGGACTGGTCAATATAATGCCTGAGCAGGGTTAGCGGTGTGATTAACTGCAATTGCCCTTCGCGGTATTGATGAATAATTTCGACCATATGTTGTCTGGCTTCCGACGACACGGACTTTTTCAGGTAGCCGAGAATGTGTAACAGGGTATTAGTGTGGCTCTGTGGGCTGGCCGGTTTGGCCAACAGGTTCATAAAACCTGAAAAATATT
>CAMYKE010000569.1 GCA_947258895.1 uncultured Pseudomonadales bacterium
GCTCACGCAACTCGCGTTGATAGTCCCGCTGCAATCCACCCTGGGCGGGCGGCAGATGCGCTCCGACCGGATTGTAAACCAGGTTCAGTGTCAGTCCGCTGCCCGCGATGCCGTACCCCAGGCGATTGAGCATTTGTAGCGCCCGCACGCTGTCGGCGTAGACGCCCTTGCCACGCTGGGCATCGACATTTTGCTCCGCGTAACAGGGCAGCGAAGCGGTTACGACCACCCCCTGTTCAGCGAGGAATCGGGCCATATCCTCGTACCCGGGCTCCACCAGGATCGTCGGGTTGCAGCGGTCCATTACCTCGATCCCGCGACTGCGCGCCTCGCTCACCAAATATTTGAAGTGCGGATTCATTTCGGGAGAGCCACCGGTCAGGTCGAGCAACTGGATGTTGTGGGCGTCAAGAAACGCCAATACCGTCGTAATCGTATCCAGCTCCATTAACTCGGTGCGGCGGGGACCCGCGTTGACGTGGCAATGGACGCAACTCAGGTTGCACAGATACCCCAGGTTGACCTGCAAGGTATCCAGGGTGGCACGCTTTATGGCGGGAAAATTGGTTACTTCCAGGAGGGGACGGGTATCGAGCATCGGCAAGTCCGGTGATGATCTATGTCGTTGGCAAAGGAGCCATGATAAGGAGTCGGGCGACGCATCACAACGCCCAACACCGGATTGGATGCCGGAACTCGCGGAAAGGATACGGCCCTCCGCCCAAGCTCCCTACTGTGCGTTTCGCAATGCGGCTATGCGCTCGTCCAGCGGCGGATGGGTGCGGAACAGTTTCATCAGGCCCTGCTTCAACCCGCCATTGCGAATGCCGAAGGCGACCATCGAATCGGGCATCACAGACGGCTGTTCCTGCTCCGCCTTGAGTCGCGCCAGCGCAGCAATCATCGCACCGGTACCCGCCAACCGCGCGCCCGCGGCGTCGGCCCGGAACTCCCGCCACCGTGAAAACCACATCACGATCATCGAGGCGAGAATACCCAGGATGACCTCGGCAAAGATGGTGGTGATGTAGTAGCCGATGCCATGGCCGCGCTCGGTTTTAAACACGACCCGATCGACGGTATGGCCGATAACACGGGAGAAGAACATTACAAAGGTATTGACCACACCCTGAATCAGGGCAAGGGTGATCATATCACCGTTCGCGACGTGGCCAATTTCGTGGGCGAGGACGGCACGGGCTTCGTCGCGGTCGAAGCGGCTCAACAAACCGGTACTAACCGCTACCAGCGCCGCATTGCGGTTCCAGCCAGTGGCAAAGGCATTGGATTGCTCGGTATGAAATACCCCGACTTCCGGCATGCCAATGCCCGCTTGTTGAGCCAGTTGCTTTACCTCGTTAACCAGCCACTGCTCCGCCGAATTTGCGGGCCGCTCGATGATTTGTACACCCATCGCGCGCTTTGCCATCCACTTGGAAATGAACAGCGATAGTAGCGAGCCACTGACTCCAAATACGGCGCAGAATACCAGCAGCGCCTGCAGGTCCAGGTCGATGCCATTTTCCGCCATTAACGAATTGAAGCCCAGCAGGCTGAGCGTAATATTCGCGACGAACAGGATCGCCAGGTTGGTGGCGATAAATAGCAGAATTCTCATGGTTACGGACATCCCCGCAAATTGTCGTTCAGGATTAGATGCGGGCGTCGGCAGCCGCTTTCAAGTGGCTGCGGGTGAACTCCAATCCATCAATCGACGGTCGAGCACCGCGGACGCGAGCAAATGCACTTTTTTTTAACGGGTAATTTGCTATCATTCGCCCCCCTTGAACGAGCAAGCAGTTCAGCTCCGGTGGCACAGCTGGATAGCGCAGCCCCCTCCTAAGGGGCAGGTCGCAGGTTCGAATCCTGCCCGGAGCGCCATATATATCAAGGTATTGCGGTATCTTTCATGGAAGCCAGCAACCTTCTTACCGCCACCTTACCTCCATTTGACATAAAAAAGCCCGGACAAAGCCGGGCTTTCCGGGAACCGCCTGTATTGCAATTGCGCCCACTGCAAGGCCTGCCGGCACTGGTTGCCAAAACCCGGCCAGGACGTCCCGTAAACCGCGGGTTTCGCCCCGGCGGACATACCAGGACTGGCCGGGAAACATATTTCGGACGAATAGACAAGTTCTTTATTCTTGCCAGAACCCGGGAATCGGTGCATCGCGGGTGGCCATTTCATATATCGAATGGTAAGGTGTCCTTCCACTTAATTTTGAGAGACCGGATACCGAATAAATAGTAAGAACTCGACCTAAACTATCTGATCAAGGAGGCTCTGCATGAAAGAAATGAACCTGTCGCTCCGCGCCGGTGACCACAGCACTCCCCCACCTCGTTCCGTACGCTTTTTTAACAGTGGCTCTGATTGGTACTTCAGTACCCGTGAAGGCACCCAGATGGGGCCATTCTATTCAAAGTCCGAAGCAAAAGAGGCGCTGCATGAGTACATCGAAGAGTTGGATAAGGCGTCCGAACTCGACCCAGGCTTCCTGAATGGCTTTAGCTCCTCACACTGCACCCCGATCGCCTAGGCGATCCCAAACTCGGGGTGACCATACAAATCGTTGTTTTTCGCTCACATCTTTGAGCCAACACTCAGAAAAAGAACTTTACTGCAGCGCTACAGATGCAATCGCCTGAACTCTGTTTCAGGCGATGCTGTTTCCCAGGCTTCCTTGAACAATCCCAGCAATTCCGGTATCCGCTCACGATCGTCGAAATTCACCGTGCCCTCAAATCGCTCCGCAAAACTGCGATAGATCACCCCCCGATCATCGGCAATCATGAATTCTTCGTTTTGCTCGCGGTAATCCGCACTTACCCGCCGCACCTCAATGTAACTGGATAGACGCTGGCTAAACTGCACCAGCCGATGGCCCTGCGTCACTGCGGGTGAAGGATCACGCAACAGGATTAACACCCGGGATTCCCGGTGTCGAACCGCCAAACCGGCCAATGCGTCGGCCAGCAGCGGGTCATCATAGATTTTGCGGTCCAGCGAGTGGCTGAGGATCCTTACTACTTGTTTGCTCTGCCGTGCCATGGCGATTGTCGCGCTGCGAATTTCTGCGGCAGTACGCACCATCAGGCGCTCCTCGCTTGCGCCTAACAGCAAGTTATCCAGTTTATTTGCCACGTCCGGTACTCCGGGCACACGCGTCACTCGTCTTCCTGTTTCATTCCGGTTGCTGTCATCATCCGACCTTTCTGCGTTTTTTTTCACGGCTGCCAT
>CAMYKE010000570.1:0-1524 GCA_947258895.1 uncultured Pseudomonadales bacterium
ATTATGGGCTGGGCGAGCCGCAGATCCACAGGCGGCGATTCAGCTTCGATGCCGATCATCCGGAACTGTTTGCGGCGGAAGACAACGGGGCTACGCCCGTGGAATATGTGCTGGTGGCCCTGGCCAGTTGCCTGACCGCCGGCATTGCCAGCGTAGCGCAACACCGCAGCATCCAGCTCAATTCCGTGACGGCGAGCCTGGAGGGGGACATGGATCTGCAGGGAGTGATGGGTATCGACAGCGCCGTGCGCAACGGTTTCCAGGCCATCCGGGTCAATTTCAAGATTGATGCCGATGCGGCACCGGAAGATATCGAGGCACTGGTCGCCCAGTCACAAAAGCGTTCGGCAGTCTATGACATCATCACCAATCCGACTCACATAACTGTGGAGACTAACCAATGAAGCAACCGCAGCGTCCAGGAAACCGCCGCTGGGTCACCACCGTGATCATCGGTGCGGGCCACGCCGGCTTGGCCATAAGCCAATGCCTGCAGGAGCGTTCGATTGACCATGTGCTGCTCGAGCGGGGCGAAGTCGCGAACTCCTGGCGCCACGAGCGCTGGGATTCGCTGCGTTTACTCACTCCCAACTGGCAGAACCGCCTGCCAAATTATACGTACCGGGGGCATGATCCAGATGGCTTTCTGGCCATGCCCGAGGTCACCGAATTTATCTGTAACTATGCCTCCGCAATCTCGGCGCCGGTCCAGACCCGGACCCGGGTGACCGGCGTCTTTCCGCTGGAAGCGGGTTATCGCGTCGAAACCAGTCGTGGAGAATGGTATTGCCGTACTTTGGTGATCGCCAGCGGCGCCTTTAACATTCCATTGGTTCCTGAGCTGGCCAACCACCTGCCAGCGGGCCTGTTGAGTCTGACCCCACACGAATATCGCAATCCCGGCCAACTGGCCGACGGTGGGGTGCTGGTGGTCGGCGCTTCCGCCAGTGGACTGCAAATCGCCGATGAGATACAGCGCTCGGGGCGACCGGTAACCGTGTCGGTCGGCGAACATGTGCGTATGCCGCGCCGTTACCGGGGCAGGGATATTCTGTTCTGGATGGACGTTACCGGGATTCTGGATGAGGGCTATCGGGAGGTGGACGACATTAGCCGGGCCCGGCGGCTGCCGTCCGCGCAACTGACGGGTAGCACCACGCAAGCGAACCTGGACCTGAATGCACTTACCGACCGTGGTGTGCGCCTGGTGGGCCGGCTGGCGGGAATCCGGGGGCGCCACGCGCAGTGTTCCGGCTCCCTGGCTAACCTGACCCGGCTGGCGGACTTGAAAATGGGCCGACTGTTGCGTGGCATCGATGCCTGGATCGAGCAGCAGGGCTGGTCCGGTGAGGTAGACCCGCCGCAACGGCCAGCGCCCACCCGTATTGCCCCCGTCCCGTCCCTGGAACTGGACCTGACAAACGGTGAGTTCAATACCGTGATCTGGGCCACCGGGTTTCGCCCCGACTATTCCTGGCTCAAGCTGCCGGTACTGGATCGCCGGGGCGGGCTGCGCCACGATGG
>CAMYKE010000570.1:1601-3550 GCA_947258895.1 uncultured Pseudomonadales bacterium
CGGGATTGCCGTTCCTGCGCCGGCGCAAATCCAGTTTTATTTACGGCGCCGGGGCTGATGCGCGGGAACTGAGCGATCATCTGGTCGCTTACCTTAATCAGGATCAGCGCCAGGCAGCGGGGCTATGACTGCCAGCAGGTGAGGGACTTGGCCAAATCCGGCAGGACATTGAAAACCCCACAGCGGGTGGGCGCGAATACGGGTCGATCGCTCGCGGCGGGGTTTCGCTTTGCTCCAAAAGCCTCGCTGGAGCAATCGTTGTGGAGCGCCCGGCCCTGGTCGATGTGTTCCGGACGAAAGCAGGTTTCGCTCTCTTGCGGTCGTGCGCGCGGATGACCGCATGCACATCCGGGGAACAATAACAACGCCGGCGGGTACCTGCCTGCCCCGCTGCAATCAGCGGCACACATTGGCCTCTTGTAATTCTGCTGAGCATCCCAGTGAACCAGTTTATCTTTCTTCAAATGCTTTGTTCAGGGGCTGCGCCCTGTAATCAAGGAGACACAATGTTTTTTCGATCGATAGACGCCATCCCTCCGCTAGCCCGCATCCCCGACGTCCGTCCCGCGTTCGCATTGGCAGCCATTGGCCTGCCTGATCACCACGGCACGGCCGGATGCCTCAGCCTGATTAGAGTACTACCAACTTTCCACGGAGGACAGCATGCTGGAAGTAAATCGATTGACTCGCAACTACGACGACTTCACGGCCGTCGACAACGTGAGTTTCACCATCGATAAGGGCGAAATAGTAGGTCTGCTCGGCCATAATGGAGCGGGCAAGACCACCATTTTGAAAATGATCAGTGGTTACCTGGAACCCGACCAGGGATCGATACCGGTCGATGACATCGACCTGGCGGAACAACCCACCCGGGTGCAAACGGGGGCTGGGCTATCTGCCCGAAAATTTGCCCGTGTACCCGGAGCTGACGGTGGCGGACTACCTGGATTACGCCGCCAATATCAAGGAGATTAAGGGTGCCGATTTTGTGTTGGCGAAAGAAAACGACGCCTGGACACTGGCGGGACAACACAGCGATACTGCCACCACGCTGGATACAGAAAAGGCGGAGCAACTGAGCCGGGTGCTCGACCTGCTGAGGGTGACCGGCGTCGCCGGGAAGCCACCGGCTTTCAGTGCGAATGAGGTCATTTCCCTGGATGTAGCCGGCGAGGACGACTGGCGCTATCCATTCCAGGAAAAAGACAGCCAGTACTTTGTCAGGCGGGTTGGTGAAGGAGGCAGTAAGGCACCGGTTTTTACCCTCAGCCATCACGATTACAACCGTATTGCAGGGATCGGCCCGGGGGGACCTGCTGCTTGCCGAAACGGGTGAGGAAACGGAGCGGTCCTCTGCAGAATCCGCAGCCATCCATGACACGGCGGGAACGGAAGAATCATAACCGGCAGCCGTTTTCCAGGGACTTACAATATACTGTAACCGGGTGGCGTATATACAGGCGATGCCCCGGGGCAGCGAGCGCTTGCAACGGGTCAAGGCATCGGCTCAGGAAGAGCTGTTGCCTGTGGTATATACCCTGAGCCATCGCAAGGACCGATTTCTTGAGAGAAGGGGATAGTTTGAGTGTCCTGCCGAAACGCCGCAGAGTTTAGCCGATAAACGTTCGGTACCATAGCTCTGCATTAAAAGCCCTCCAGATCAATGGGGTACAGGTTGCGCTTTCGTTACCTAGGAAACTTTCCAACTGCTCCTTGAGTACCTTTTGATTGAGAAATTGTCCCACTCGAGCATCCGCAGGCGAAAGGAGTTGTATCAGGGGTTCCTGCAACGAATTTTTTAACCAGTATTTCCCGGGTCCGGCAAAACGCGCGGAAAGGGGACAACGCGCGGAAAGGGGACGGAGGGATTTTATTTTAATCGTTTGTTAATCAAATGGCGCGCAATCAGGTGACGGCTGGTTACTAAATAACTCCTCCGTCCCCTT
>CAMYKE010000571.1 GCA_947258895.1 uncultured Pseudomonadales bacterium
ACTTGTGCAGAGCCGGATATGACCAGAGAGTCGTGCGTGTCGTCGTGCTCGAGGCTGATTAATAGAAAAGACCAAGTGCAGAATGGTTGGCGTTGCGGTAGTGGGATTGCAATTCGAAGCGAGAAAATCTGAAATCTTTGCGGGTCAGATTGTAAACGAAGGATAAGGACGCTAAATGAACAAGCCGTCGCCAACACCGATCATCCACGCTCTGTCAGATGTTCAATCGCGAATCATTGGAACAGGAACCCGAATCTGGCAATTTGTTGTTGTTTTGGAAGGTGCCAGGATAGGAAAAGACTGCAACATTTGTTCGCACTGCCTAATTGAGAATGATGTGGTACTTGGCGACCGTGTCACGGTCAAAAGTGGCGTGCAACTTTGGGATGGATTGCGCGTGGGAGACGATGTCTTCATTGGGCCGAATGTGACCTTTACTAACGACAAGTTTCCTAAGAGTCGCAACGCTAGCTTCGAGTGTTTGTCTACGCAGATCGAAGCGGGCGCCAGCATCGGTGGAGGGGCGACTGTACTACCGGGTGTGCTGATCGGTTCTGGAGCTGTCGTGGGAGCTGGTGCTGTGGTTACCGCGGATGTCCCGGCGGGCACTACGGTTGTCGGCAATCCCGCTCGAGTAATCAAATAAACAGGTTAGAGGTTTTCTTATGAAGTTCAATATCGACACCTGCAACGTCATTGAACTCCCAAAGATTTCTGATCCCCGTGGAAATCTGACGTTCGTGGAAGGAGGTAATCAGATCCCTTTCGCAATTGAGCGGGTTTATTACCTTTATGATGTGCCGGGTGGAGCAGAACGGGGAGGTCATGCTCATAAGGGCTTGCATCAAATCATTATTGCAATGTCCGGCAGCTTTGACGTTGTACTGGATGACGGGACCAACAAGAAGCGGGTGCATCTCAGTCGTTCGTACAACGGTTTGTATGTATGTCCAATGATCTGGCGAGAACTTGATAATTTTTCGTCCGGCTCGGTTTGCCTGGCGCTCGCCTCTAACAAATACGATGAACAAGACTATTACCGTGACTATGCGGAATTCATGGCTGCACGGGCGAAGTTATGAAAATTCCCTTTCTGGACCTGGGGGCAGCCTATCGCGAGTTGCAGTCCGAGATTGATGCGGCCGTAGCGCGGTCGATGGCATCCGGATATTACATTGGCGGGCCAGAGCTCGAGCTGTTTGAATCTGACTACGCCAATTACTGCGGCGCAGCCCATGCGGTTGGAGTCGCCAATGGACTGGATGCGCTGCACCTGGCACTACGCGCCCTGGGAGTGGCGGCTGGAGATGAGGTCATCGTTCCCAGCAACACTTATATTGCCACCTGGCTGGCGGTAAGTCAGTGCGGCGCCATTCCGGTGCCTGTGGAGCCAGATCCGTCCACCTATAATATTGATCCTGGTCTCATTGAACGAGCAATCACATCGCGAACAAAGGTTGTCCTGCCAGTGCATCTATACGGGCAGCCTGCCGATTTGGACCCAATCCTGGAAATCGCCCACCGGCGCGGCTTGAAAGTCCTGGAAGACGGTGCTCAAGCTCATGGTGCGCGCTACAAGGGTCAACGCCTTGGTGCTCATGGTGACATCGTTGCCTGGAGTTTTTACCCGGGGAAAAATTTGGGTGCAATGGGTGACGGAGGGGCGATTACGACCAATGATCCGCAGCTTGCGGATCATATTCGGGTTTTGCGTAATTACGGTTCGCGACCGGCTGGATCCGCTGCAGGCGGCTATTCTTCGCGTCAAGCTGGCGCATTTGGACAACTGGAATGACCGGCGAAAAGCTATCGCGACACGCTACCTGGATGGGTTGGCGGGAAGTGGTCTTGTGCTGCCTCATGTACCAGCGTGGGCTGAACCTGCCTGGCACTTATTTGTGGTGCGGCATCAGCATCGCAACAATTTGCACGAGCAGCTGGCCGAGGCGGGGATTGGCACGCTGATCCACTATCCGGTACCTCCCCATCTGCAGCAAGCGTATGCCGACTTGGGGCTGAAACGCGGTTCTCTTCCAATATCGGAAGCTATTCATCGCGAAGTTTTGAGTCTGCCAATCGGACCGCATTTGCAGGAGCAGCAGGTCGAGCAGATTATTTCTTCGCTCAAAGCCATAGCAGATAACGAATGCAATTCATAAAGAAGATTGCATTCCTGGTGCATGAGCCAACCATGTACGCACACTATGCGAACGTTTGGGCAGAAATGCCATCCTCCCAGTACACAATTGTGCTCGTTGATCGCTCAAAATTTGAAGGTGAGACGGCGGTCCATGGAGCAGGAGACTTTATGCGTCATATTGAAAAATATGACTATTGCTATTTCGACGACCTGGTTACAAGAAAGGTCAAATACAAATACGTAGTCAGTAACCATATCATGGGTGGCAGCGGTGTTCGCCGGGCGGGCAGGTGGCAGCGTAATAGAGCTCACATAAAGAACGCAATTAAGCGAGTAGTTAATCCAGTACTAAGAATTACGAAAATCCGAAACATATATGAGGCCTCTCGAATCGACACAGTACAATATCTGCCACTCCAGATCGGGCAATATCAAGTGCGTTTTGTGTACGGTGCAGATATCGGCGATGGTTGGAGCCTCCAGGACTGGAATGAAATCTACGATTTGTTTCTCTGCCATGGCCCCAACGATGAAGAACAACTCAGAAAGAAATTCAAAGGCAAGACTGCGATTATGGGATACCCGAGATATGACGACTATTTTTCCGAGAGTCTGGATATTCAAAGCGTAGTTGAAGAATTCGATCTTGACCCAAATAAGAAGACTGTGCTGTGGATGTCGACGCTTGGGCAAGGGGCCTCATCAATACCGCGCTACGCAGCCGCGATCGCTGGCCTGCGTTCAGACTATAATATTATCGCAAGGCCACATCCCCTTGCATTCCGACAGGAGCCCGAAAATATCGAACTGTTGCGTTCTCTCAATTTGAACATAGACGGAGAGGTTACGCGTGACATGAACAGGCTATATAAAGCAGTTGACTGGGTATTTTGTGACTATGGCGGGAGCCCCTTTGGTGCTTTATACCTGGGGATCAATCTGCTCTTACTTGATGTACCTGGCTCGGAAAACCAGTTCACAGTTGCTAACTCTTCGAACCAGGAAATTCGAGAGCATTTTCCTATTGTCAGTGAACCGGATGGGGAGGAACTATTCAGACTTCTACGGGACGATGCTGTTTGGCGAGAGCAAGAAGAAATTCGGACCAGGCTTTGTAGAAAATACTTTGCGGATTTGAAAGGCACTTCTTCTCGCACGGCGGTGCAGATTCTTTCTAATATTGACAAGATCATTGCGGCTTGAGGAATTAAATTGACCCAACTTAGTTCGAGATTCGAGTTTGGCTCCAAAGCCGAGACTCTGGCGAGACTGGAACCTGTGTTGCCTGCGGGGACCATTCCAAAAAGTTACTACTTCAAAGTTATGGACTGGACAAACGCTCCCGCTCGCGTGGTCCAAAAAATACAAGACGCTTTTCTCGACGGGACTGTCATAGTGCGTTCCTCTTCAAATATGGAAGATGGCGAGCAATCAGCTAATGCAGGTGCATTTTTGTCGGTCCCCGACATTGACCCATCGAATTCGC
>CAMYKE010000572.1:0-1923 GCA_947258895.1 uncultured Pseudomonadales bacterium
GATGGAACGGCTGCTTCCGGATAGCGGTTGAGTGCATGAAAACGGCAGGCGGATGTCGAGATCCAGGCCGGGTATCTGGACAGCTGATCTTTCCGGGTGCGGCCTGATTATCCCCGCGGGCCAGGCGAATAACCCTGTAATCCGGTAACCAAAAGCCTCGGATCAGCTAGCCCGCATTTCTCACCGGGATCACGGATGCTGGCGCTTGAGCCGCTGTGCCTGTGTCATGGCCGCGCGGTGTTCGCCGGCGTATTGTCTTGTGACTCATCAGGCGAGTTGGGCTTGCTGCCTTTGCGCCGCTTTGAACCCGGCAGTATGTATTTCGGTAATCAAGGGATCGAGGCATCGTTCCCGGATTGCTGCTGCAGAGAGTTTAACAAGGCCTTGTGCTGGCGGAGTTGCTGCTGGTCCAGTTGACCCGGTTGCAATGCCTGCAGTTGCTGGTCCGCTGCGGCCAACTCACCTCGGCGCAGATAGGCATCTGCCAGTATGATACGTAAATGCGAAGAGGCATGCGCGGCTATACCTGCTTGCCAATATTCGATCGCCCTGGACCAATCGCCACGCCGCGATTGAAGCTGCCCCAGTGCGTAATAAATCGGGGCTATATACTCGCCTTGTTCCACATCGGGATTGGCGACCACCGCTTGTAATAGCTGTTCGAACTCTGATTGTGCGACATCGGAATGGTCTGCATTAAACTGGATCAGCCGATATAACCGCGACCAGGTATAGGCGGTTGGAACGTACTGCAGCAAGCCGGCCTGAATCGCCGCGACATAATCAGCGTCTTTCGGAGCACCCGTCTGGATTGCAGCCATATATATATCCAGACGGTAACCGATTTCCCGCGGGTTTAGTTCTGCAGCCACTTGATAACTATTGTGCGCCTCTTCGTAGTATCCGGTTTGATTGTAGACGCTGCCGACTGCACCCCATAAGCGTGGTGAATATGGGTGGTTAGCCGCCTCGACCTTCAGGAATTCGCCAGGTGACGACCATTGATCAACCCGTTCCTGTAATAAAACCGACAATAATGCCAGTAGCACTACTGCCGTTCCGACTTTAAACGGGAGCGAGACGCTCAAGCGATCAATCACGATTACAGTCGCAAACAGCACACCGAAAATCGGCAGGTAATTGCGGTGTTCGAACACCAGTTCCAGGGGTATAACCATAGATTCCAGCAGATGGCCGAGCACATACCAGAACACCGCAAAACATAGCGGAATACGCAGCGATCCGAATTTTCCAAAACAAGCCACCAGGAACACCAGGAGCCAACCCAGTAGCGCGACCAGGGTGGTCCAGGGCTGCCAAAGGCCCTTCGATAGCAGGTAATCGTCATGGAAAAGCCCCATCGCCGCCGGGTCCGGCACGAACCACAGGCGAAGGTAAAACCAGAGTACGCGGGATTCGGTCATCAATCGTTCAGGCAGATTAAATGAACGGTTCGGCAACTGCAGCGGGCTGGTGCTAACGAGATAAACAAGGAACGCCAAGATTGCCAGTGTCGGGCCAATGAGCAGTATGCGCAACGCGGTAGCCCGGTGAACGCTACCCAGATCCCGAAAACGAAACCACAGCACTTCTATAATCAATAACAAAGTCGGTAACAGTGCGCCATTTTCCTTGCTCAGCAAGGCTAATGGGGTGCCTGCAAGAATCGCGAGTAATACAGCGCGCCAGCCTCTGGCCTGTCCGTCACGTAGTTGCAATCGACCCCGTACATACAGCGCTGCGGCAGTGAAACAGAATAAGGCCGACAACTGCGCCATGCGTTGTACGGTATATAGTACGGTCGACACCTGCGCGGGATGTAGTAGCCAGATTGCGGTGATCCACAGGGCCAGCCAGGCGCGATGGGTTTTGTCGGAGATCGCACTGGCGTGCAATAAACCTTTCGCCAGGGAAAATACCGCC
>CAMYKE010000572.1:1931-3528 GCA_947258895.1 uncultured Pseudomonadales bacterium
TCGTTGTGCCTGCCATCCAGTAAGACAGCGCGAAACTGGTCATGCTAACCGGTCGCTGCAAACGCCCCGACTTGACTGAAAACGCGGCTTGTTTCAGACCCGAATAACTTAACGATTGTAAATGCAGTGACTGGTTATTCTGGAGGTTTTCAATATCATCCAGCATATAAGGGCCGTGGGTGCCCGGATAGAACAGCAATGCGGTGCAGGCAAACAGCGCAATAAAGCCAGCAACAAAAAAGTATTTACGGTCGATCAACCGTCGCATAAAAAGGTTTGCATGCCTGTTTGAAGTTGTTCCACTGTTGCCATGCGGACTTTGCGGTAACTGGTCAGACGAGTCAAGTTGGGTGTCGTTGTCGACAAACAGAAACCAGTCGCGGTTGACGCCGTGGGAGGTTATCAACTATTTGCAGCGTGAACAGCCCTGGATAACGCGTTGCTGCTGTCGGGACTGCGGAGTATAGGAAGTATAAACGCCCTTATCCCCGGAGGCTGCGGTCTCCCGTGGATGCCCGTGTTTCTTGTCTGCGGGTGTACTTCCCTTTTTTATTGCAGGAGAGGTCCAAACATTCAATCTCGCATTAATCCATATTCTGCCTGAATGAACTGCATCGATATCCAATTGCTGCATCAGCTGTCCCTGTTCAGCCGTATGGTGGTGTATTTTATCCGGCCAGTCGGCGCACAATTGATGGCCATGCCATATTTATTCCCGGCTGACACCCGGCTGGGCTTGTTGCAGGGTCGCGACCACCTGCAGCTGGATGAAAGGATCATCCGCCAGGACTGTCCGGGCCACCTGATGCAACGGCTGCTTCCGGATAGCGGTTGACGGCATCAATACGGCACCTGGAATGACACGCGCCCCGCCTCTGTTGCTGGCCCTGTCAGGGCATGGCTACGGTCATCTCGCCCAGTGTGCCCCGGTTTTGAATAGCTTGAGCGAGCGCTTGCCGGCGCTCAGGCTGACCGTGATGAGCGAACTGCCGCGGGCGGTGCTGGAGGATCGACTGGGAAAGGAATTCACCTGCCTGCCGCGGGCAACCGATCCTGTCCTGCCCATGCGCAGTGCCTGGGAGGTCGACATGACGGCCGCGGCTGATGTCTATGCGGGATTCCACCGCAACTGGGATGCCGCCTTGCGAGCGGACGTCGAGGACCTGCAGCGACTGGCCCCCGACCTGGTGCTGGCCAATATTCCCTATCGCCTGCTGGTCGCGGCCGCGCAGGTCCGAATCCCGTCGGTGGCGTTGTGTTCGCTCAACTGGGCAGCCGTCCTGGCCGCCTATGGCGGGACCCGCCGGACGCTGCGCCCGATCCTGGAGCAAATGTGGACCGGTTATCGGGCCGCCGATCTGTTCCTGGCGCCGCGACCCGCGTTGCCCATGCCGGAGCTGGACAATTACCGGGCTATCGGACCGATTGCACGCCGGGGCCGCCGTGCCGGGCAGGCCTTGCGCGCTTCGCTTGGCGTGGCGCCGGATCTACGGGTTGTGCTGGTCGCGCTGGGCGGGATCGACAGCGCCTTGCCGCTGTCGAACTGGCCGCGCATGGAAGGGGTGGTTTGGCTGTTTCCGGCGCGGCCGGACGGGGC
>CAMYKE010000573.1 GCA_947258895.1 uncultured Pseudomonadales bacterium
CTCGGTAATACCCGAGTGGAGATAGCTGGTCAATGTGCCGAAATTTCCGGCTCGGTGACCGATGCCAACCAAAACCTGAATCGGGTCGAGGTGGTGGTCGGTAGTTTCGAACAGACAGCGGACGTCAATGGTACGCAGTATTCCACCGAATTCTGTCAGTTACCCGGCGGCAGTTACACAGCTATCATCACTGCAACCGACAATACGCAATTGGCGTCAAGCACCAGTATTGACTTCTCCATCTCTGGTGCGGAGATAGCCACACTTGCCGAGCACATCAGTGCGGGGCGCCTGGATTACACCGCCTACGCTACTTGCTACCTGGAATACGGCTTTGATCCCTTTTCCCTGAGCGAGGTGCAGCAGGAAACCCAATGTTACTGGCAGAATATCGACGCCAGCTGCAGCGGACCCCTGCAAGCTTGTTCCAGCAATGGCGGCGGGGATCCGGGCAGTGGCACGGACTGCATCGAAGCGGCGACTTACAATTACTTTCACCGGGCAGGAGGCCGCGCTTACTCTACCGGAAATCCGCTGTCGCCCGACTACTTTGCTAATGGCAGCAATGATTCCCTCCCCGGTTCGACCTGGGGGTACCAGACCTTGCACAACCTGGATGCAGATGTTTGGCATGCGGGGCCCTGTCCGGAGTGAACGAGGCAATGGAACGACCCATCGACCATGCCGGATGATGAAGTTAGCTGCCTGAAGCTTTTATTCATAGCCCATGCTGCAAGGATTTATTCGTTGGCAGGCCGGTAGTATGGTCAGGGAGAATCGCACCGATTTCCCGCGTGCTCGCTTCAATTACGCAGCCAGCCCGCTACAGTGGTACTGTTTGCAGAAGACGGGAGTAATGGTTTATAAGGTAACCTGATTGCAGGTCGACGAGTCTGTGCGAAATGTGAACCCTAAAAGCCGCATCTATCCTGAAATTGGTATCCAGGATTTGCGTTTTTTCCCTTTAGCCAGGTTGGCCTTCAGGCAACCATCTCGGGCACTGCGCGTCTCGGATCACCCTGCTCCATGGTCAGCAATACTCCGTCCACTACCCGGATTATCCACGCTCAAAAAGCACTTCTCCATAACGCGTGGCACCTGATTGATGGCGATTTCAATTCTCATTGCAGACGATCACCCGATGTTCCGGGAAGCGCTTCGCGGGATCCTCGAACACAGCGCGATCGCAGCACACGCGAGTTTCTTCCAGGCCGCATCTCTGCTCGAGGTACAACAAAAATTGCAGGAGCTGCCGGACCTGGATCTGCTGCTGCTGGACCTGAACATGCCGGGTGCGCAAGGCCTTTCGGGCCTGGCTCACCTGCGCGGCTGCTTTCCGTCCGTACCGATATTCATTATTTCCGGCAGTGATCAGCCCCACGTAATTCGCCAGGTGCGGGAGCTGGGCGCACTCGGCTTTATGTCGAAAACAGAGTCACCGCAGAATATTGTCAAGGCGGTCTCCAGCGTCTTGCAAGGAAACGAGTACTTCCCGGAGATTTCCCGCGAGTTTTACAGGATTGGCCTTGACGCGGAAGCTGTCGAGCTGGCCGAGCGACTGGCACAGCTCACCCCGCAACAGTTCATAGTCTACAGCATGGTGGTGCAAGGCATGCTGAATAAACAGATCGCCCATGAGCTGGACATTGCCTTGCCAACGGCAAAATCGCACGTCACCGCAATATTCAGGAAGCTCCAGGTCAGGGATCGCAAGCAGCTCATCGTATTGGCAAACAAGCTGAATGTCAGGGACTAGCCCGCATCCGTCACCGATTGGCGTGTAAGATGGCGAGTCGGTCGATTCGCAGATTGCACGAAAGGCGCGCAATGCATAGCTGTAGCTATGCGTAAGCGGCTCTCGTAGTGAAAAGTGTGAGGAGATGCGTGCCGAGCGGCCGCCAGAGCTCCCGGATTTTCAACAAAAGCGTGCGATAGATGTATATCCCATTGGTTGAAGCTGTATCGGTGACGGATGCGGGCTAGCGCGCAACCCGTGTTCAGCGAACGCTGGCCAGACGATTGATAGTCGCCCGCAACGCTGCCGGCTTCAGTGGTTTCGCGAGGAACAGGAAACCGAGCTGGTTCGCCCGATCCTGTACGGTGTCGGTCTGGTCAGCGGAAACAATAATACAGGGCGGGAATGACCCGCAAAAAACCTCGGTGAGCAGGTCGATGCCGTTGTTGTCTTCGTCCAGATGATAATCTGCCAATACGATATCGTGTGTGTTATTACGCAGCGCGGCCAGCGCGCCGACCTTGTCCCCGCAACTGCTTACCTGGCAGCCCCAACCCGTCAACAGGGCCTCCATCGCGCGCAGCACGCCCGGGTCATTGTCGATGGACAGTACCCGCAGGCCATCCAGGCGTTGCGCCGGTAGCGCTCGCAATGGCAGCCCGGCTGCGCTATCGCTGCTGACGGCGACAATTCCGAGGGGCACCTCGACCTGGAACAACGAACCCTTGCCGGGGGTTGATTCCAGCAACAGTGGATGCTGTAAGAGCGTACACAACCTCTTTACCGAGGCCAGGCCAAGCCCTGATCCCTCCTGGGCGCGCGCATTATCCAGGCGCTTGAACTCCAGGAACACTTCCTCTTGCTGGTGTTCGGCAATACCGCTGCCAGTATCCCACACCTGGATCCTCAGGCAGCCGGGCGCTCGCCGGCAGCCCAACACTACACGCCCTGAACGGGTATATCGAATCGCGTTGGAGACCAGGTTCTGCAGCACGCGATACAACAACTGGTAATCACTACGTATCGCCAACCTGCAGGGAATAATGCGCAGCTCAACGCCCCTGGACTGGGCAGGCGGTGAAAAATTACTTCTCAGAACATCGAGCAACTTCATCACCGGAAATTCAGTTAGCTCCGGCACGACGGCACCGGCATCAATTTTTGCAATCCCGAACAAGGCCTCGATCAGGGCCTCTGCGTTTTGCAGTGACAGCGCCAGTTGCTCCACCAGTTGCCGGTCCTGCTGTCCGAGCGGCCGCTGCTGCAGGAGGCTGAATCAGGTCGTGGCTGGCCTCCGCCAGGAACCGGGTTTTGCTGCGGTTCGCCTGCTCGGCATCCTGTTTCGCACGCTGCAATTGCGCGGTGCGTTCATCGATGCGTTTTTCCAGAGTGTTTTTCGATTCCTGCAGCTCCTGCATGATTCGATGATACGCGGTGATGTCGGTATAGGTCGTGACAAACCCGCCCCCTGGCATGGCGCAGCCCTGTATTTCAAGGACCGTGCCATCGCGCTGCGTGCGCTGGAAATTGTAGGCACTGCCACGCCGCATGAGATCCAGCCGCTTCTGCACCTGTTGTTCGTTATCTCCGGCGCCGAAGACCCCGTTGCGGGCATTGTAGCGGATCAGGTCGGCAACGTGGACGCCCACGTAAACGATATTGGCAGGATAGCCGAATAGTTCCAGATACTTCTTGTTCCAGGCCACCATGCGCAGGTTATTGTCCACCACGCTGATACCCTGGTTAATGTTGTCAATACTGGCCTGCAACAGGTCACGCGAGTACTGGAAAACCTGGGACGCTTCCTCGAGCAGCTCCTCGGAATCGATATTGCCCGTTGCCAGTGAGTTACTGGCATGGTTTAGCACGTGCCTGGCCGATACTGCGCCGATCACGCCGGACAGAAGGGTTTCGGCGAATTGCAGGTAAGCGGCGCCCACGATCGCGTGCCGCTCAGGCGCCGCCAGATTGTGTTGTGCCTGGAACCTCTGGAAAGCAAGACCGGTTTGCTCCTGTCCTATGAAGCGCGCCGTCAGGTTATGCAGCGCCTGCAGCGAAATACCGCGACCGTCATCCGGAGAACCCGTAGTTTCTTCGGGTGTGGTTTTTCGCTGCCAGAAGCTGATCCCAAAATAACACAGCGTATTAGCGGTCAAGCTCAGGAATACGCCGTTGCTAAAAGCGTCAAGACGAAACCAGTTGAGCAGATTGCCGGGCGCCAGCCATGATTCGGCGAAGGCTGCGCCGGGAATCATACTTGCCGGCAACGATCCGGACGCAATGATTGTCGGGAACAGCAGCGTATAGGCCCAGATCAGGAACCCGGCGGATATTCCCATGATCGCAGCGAGCGCGCTGCAACGTTGCAGGTAAACCGCCCCGACCACGCTCGGCGCAACCTGCGCGATCAGTGCGAAGGCCAACAGACCGGTGGCGCCGAGGTCATTGGCGGAACCAACCCAGCGATAGTAGATGTAGGAGCACAGCAGCAGGAAACAGATCGCGAGCCGCCTGACCAGCCGCAAGATGGCACTGACATCGCTACGCGACTGCATGGATAGCACGTTGTTGCGCCATAGCATGGGCATGACGATTTCGTTACAGATCATGGTCGCG
>CAMYKE010000574.1 GCA_947258895.1 uncultured Pseudomonadales bacterium
GACCTTTTGGTGCTCAAGTACCAACACAAGATAGTTGGCCTGATTGGTCGCTATGTGCATGACAGCCATGAGGTGCTGGAGGTCGCTCAGGAAGCATTCATCAAGGCGTACCGGGCAATTGGCCGATTTCGCGGTGATAGCGCGTTCTACACCTGGATGTACCGGATCGCAATCAACACGGCGAAAAATCACCTCGTATCCCGAGGGCGTCGTCCCCCTGATACAGATGTTGATGTGGGTGATGCGGAGTATTACGAAGGCTCGGCGAAGCTAAGGGACATCGATACGCCTGAAGAGGAACTCTACAAGGCCGAACTCGAGGCGGCTGTGTTCAGGGCATTGGAACAGTTGCCGGAGGACTTGAAAACAGCTTTGACGCTGCGCGAGTTTGATGCAATGAGCTATGAAGAGATCGCAGAAGTCATGCAGTGTCCAGTCGGCACCGTCAGGTCGCGTATATTTCGGGCTCGGGAAGCGGTTGATACGCAGATCAGTGATCTGGTTGACCGTACAAACTAAAAACAGAATTAACTGTCTATAGCAGAGGGTGACAACATATGACTGACAATTTGCGCGAATCAATATCCGCACTCATGGATAATGAAGCCAGCGAAATTGAGGTGCATCGCGTGCTCAAGGAGATTGAGAGTGACGCTGCTATACGCTCGACATGGCAGCGCTATCAGCTCGCCAGCTTCGCCCTCAAGCGGCAACTCCACGAGAGTTCTCCCGTTGATATCAGTACCCGCGTAGCGGACGCAATCGCAGACGAGTCCGGCGCAGGCGAGGGTGCTGCGGTGGCGGCAACCGTTCAGACTGGCTGGAGTAAATTTGGCAAGTCCCTGACCAGCCTCGCCGTGGCGGCATCGGTCGCCTTTATGGTGGTATTCGGCGCAATCCAGTTTCAGCAAAAAAGCATGCTCAGCAGGCAGATTTGTTGCGAGGCAGGGGTGTGATGCCCTACGTGCAAATGGTGGATATGCAGGAATCGCGGAACTAGCAATGTTTCGACCGGCCGACGCAAAGGGCGATCTCCGCTCACCGGGAATGACCCGTATTTTCCCCGCCCTGGTACTTACAGCCCTCCTCAGTTCTGCGTTCGCCCTTGAATCCCGGGCCTCGGATAACCCGCCAGAATCTCCGATACGCAACCTTTTCGAACAGATGGCCAATGCCTTCAGCGCGCTGAACTATGATGGCACATTTGTTTATTCACATGGCGATAGTATGGAAACGTTGCGCATCGTGCACAGCCGCGATGGCGACATTGAGCGCGAGCGAATCGTGCGGCTGGACGGACCACGGCTCGAGTTGATTCGGGAAGGTGACAAGATCAGCTGTCTGCATCCGGCAGATTGGGATGGCGATATCAATCATCGCATCCCGGTGGGGCCGTTTGCCAAGGCCTTTATCCGTGACTTTTCCGAACTGAATCACAGCTACGAGTTCCAGAATCTGGGTGAAGATCGTATCGTGGGCCGCGATGCCGTAAAGGTTTCTATCAAGCCGGTGGATGACCTCCGTTATGGTTACCGGGTCTGGATCGATAAGGAAACCGGTCTATTGTTGAAGTCTTTGTTACTGCACAAGGGCAAGGTGTTGGAGCGATTCCAGTTTACCCAGCTCTCGCTCGACGAGAAGATCCCTGATGAAGAACTTGTGGTCGGTATCGAGGGGGATGTACTGGTTCATTATCCGGTGGTGTCCGGTAGTGATCCCGTAGTACCTACCGTGTCAGCCTGGAAGCTGGAGTGGATCCCCACCGGATTCAGGATGAGTCTCCAGGGAATCAGACGCAATGGGAGCGAAAGCCCGGCGGCGGATACGCTGACATATTCGGATGGAATGAGTGCATTTTCCGTATTTGTAGAAAGTCTCGAGAAGTCGCCGGACGATATTGTTGAGGAAGCAACCACCCAGAAGGGCGCGACGGTAGCAGTCGGCCGGGTGGTAAGCGTCAAGGATCACAAGCACCTGGTTACGGTAGTGGGTGAAGTGCCGCTTACGACCGCCAGGCGCCTGGCTGCCTCTGTCGTGCCCGCCAACTCGCTTCGCTGATCCGGAGCCGGCAGTACATCCGGCTTTTTCGGGAGTTCATTCATCGTGCAATCCCTGCCCGCAAGCTGTCGCTCATGATCGAGGAGACCGGTCGCGTTGTCGCTGTCCGAGAGGACCGCATCTGGGTTCAAACCGAGCGCCGAACTACTTGCGGAAGCTGTGCTGCGCAGGCGGGTTGTGGCCAGGGGCTGTTTTACAAAATGAGTCAACGTAGCCATAACCATATTGAACTGGTCACCAGCGAGGTGGTGGAGGTTGGTGACCGGGTGGTGCTTGGCATCGCCGAGCACACCCTGATAAGGTCTTCACTGTGGGCCTATGGCTTACCTTTGTTGCTGATGATCGGTATCGCCGTGGTGACGGAAACTATCTTCGGAATTGCAGAACCCTGGGTCATCATCGCAGCACTTGCAGGCCTCGCAGCTGGCATGCTGTTATCCCGAATGCACAGTTTCAATGCCGGCCGGCAGAGCGAGTATCAACCGGTACTCCTGCGCGTGCTGGGAAGGGAGGGAGCAGCCGCTACGGCTGAAGCGCCTGGTGGCTAGCCCGCCTTCGCCGGAACGATGCGCATGTGCGTGGTCAAATGCTAGTAGAGCAACGCAGGCGCGGTTGTAGAGGATGCCGAGGCAGGGCATGTCCCGGGCAGGGCGGAATCTCGGGGGCAACCTCACCGAAAAACCGGTTT